>JBAVVQ010000046.1:0-10408 GCA_049697375.1 Rhodomicrobium sp. | reverse complement strand
GGCCTAACGAGGCCGGGACAGCTCTTGGAAATCCTACCGTCTGAGATTTCAGCCTATTGCTTGTTCACCAGATCGTAGCTCTTTTCAACCAAATCGAAAAAGAGATCGGCCCTCTGGAAGTTGTGGTCTTCAATATCGGCGCCAACGTCCAATTCGATATCGTTGAGACGACCGCCCAGAAGTATTTCAAGGTCGCGCCTACCTTTGACTCTACCCATGCAGGCTGTTTTAAGTAGATACTTTCTTATACCCGCCTAAGCCGTCCAAAAACCAACGCGCAACTAGGCAGTTTTGACATTCAGCGCAGCCAAATCATGGTGGCGGCGAGGGCAAGCATTGCGGCGAAAGTCGTCGGGGACCAAAGCTTTCGAGGGCTTCGCCGATGGCGGCCTCAGTAGTCCCCCCGTCTGGCAAGGCGCCAGCAGCGAAAAGCGGGACATGCCGATCGGCGCCTTTGAGGCTTCTTCCGAGGTTGGTCCATTCTACTCCAGGTTCGATGCACGCCCGGGGAAGCCGGACCTCAGCGCGGCAGAGAGGCGTGGCCAGGAGCAGTTCAACGGCGAAGACCCTTGCGCGTTACTAAGGATCTCACGGACGGCTATCAAATCTACCGGCGGCAAGTCGTCTGCTTGGGGTCAACAGCGTCGATATTGCGCGTGTTTTGAGCAGGTCGGCTCAACGTCTCGCAGCTGAATCTGAGTCTCACGAGCAATGCGGTGCTCGGAAAATGCCGCTTATGTGCAGGGGCGTTTATGCTTCAGACGACAGGAGCCGAGGAACAGCACCTGTCCCACCAGCCAAAAAGCTTCGATAAAACAAATGCTTGGCATGGAAGATTGGTGGACACGACAGGGGACTGAGAAACCAGGCAAAACAGAGACTTAGGCAAAAAAGTGGGACAATTTCTCCCTATAGAGCCGCATAGCTTTTTTTGGAATTGTCCCACCACGCGTATTTAATTGGCGCCCCTTCTGGATGCCCGCTCATCTTCCCAAAGCCGGAAAAATTTTCGCACCAGCGAGAATGGGCATTCAGGGCCAATTGCGGTCATTTTCATGGTGCCAAAAATTGTGATGCAAGAATGTAATGATGCGCCTTACCAGCCGTCTTGACCTCATAGAGTCCGTCCTCGACCGCGATCTCGCGAACGGGATAGGTTCGCTCAGCTTCTCCTTGATCGCGGACTCGGTCAGCGCTTTATCCGGCGAGCCTGCTCTGCTTAGCCTATCATCGCTCGCCGTAGCGGCGCCGGAAAAGCTAAGTGCGGCCAAAAGGGCAAGCAGGAAAATCGTCTTACGCTTGTTCTTTGGTTTTGCTGAGGGAAGTTAGACTTCGGCAAGAGGAATCTTGCAAGTGCTTGGCGGCGGCAGGTCTTCGGCTGAGGTCAGCGATTTTACAGGAAACCGCACCAAGGCTGCTCTGCCATAGTTCCTAATCGATACGGGCTGGGGTGCAGGCGGATTCGCCCGCGGCAGGTTGATCCGAGTGCCTGCTTACAGGCGGCTGACGCTTCGGCTTTCTCGCTTTTGTGTGCGCCCCGGTAAGCGATTTGACAGAGAACAAGGCGCATGATGCTGCCATGCGCTATTCGTTTGCTGTCCGGGATTCGGCTCGCCCCACATTCCAGCCCATGCTTTTGGCAAAACGAGCCTGGCAGGGATCACAATGGATACGAGGCGCACGATGCGGACCTGGCCTGCCAGGCGCATGAAAGAGGCCTGCCTTGGTTGATGTGCGCGCGCGGTTGCGCTCGGCAATTGCGGGCCAAGTTGCCGGGGTCGAATCGAAAAGAAGGGGGGTCGAACCACACTTTCTCCGGGCAACCGTCTGCTTTCCGCGTCAAGGCGCGGTCCAGCCAGCCGCAAAGCGCGAAGCGCCCCATTAGAAAGGCCGTGGCATGATGAGCGAGCGTTCTATACGCAGGGCCTTGATCGCAATCGCCTTGATTGCGCTGGCGGCGGGACTTGCGGCTCAGGCGGCGGGAAGGGCTTCGATGGCCAGCGCGGCCTGGACCATTGGCACTGTGCCCACCATCCTGGCGCTTGGCGTTTCCATTTTTCGCGACCTTAAGGCGGGGCGGATGGGCGTCGATGCCGTCGCCCTGCTCTCGATGACGGCAGCGCTGCTGCTTGGCGCTTCGCTTGCCGCCATCGTCGTTGCGGTCATGTATGCAGGCGGCACCGTCCTTGAGGATACCGCCATCGCCCGGGCGGAGCGCGACCTCAGGTCGCTTGTGGACCGGGCACCCCGGACGGCTCACCGCCGTGAAGGACGTTGTTTTCAAGATATCCCCACCGATGCGGTCAAGGCCGGCGATACCCTGCTCGTGCGGGCGGGGGAGATTGTCCCCGCGGACGGCATTGTTCTCTCACCGGCCGCCACCCTCGATGAATCGGCCCTGACGGGGGAGCCGATTCCCGTCTGCCGCTCAGCCGCAGAGGGGGTGCGCAGCGGCACGGTGAACGCCGGAGAAGCCTTCGAGTTCCGGGCTGCAGCGACGGCGGGCGAGAGCACCTATGCAGGCATCATTAGGCTGGTGACGGCCGCGCAAACCGCGAAATCACCGTTCATGCGGATGGCGGATAAATACGCACTTCTTCTGCTGCCCGCGACACTCGTGATCGCCGCGATTGCCTGGATTTTCTCTGGCGACCCGCTGCGCGCGCTCGCCGTGCTCGTGGCATCCACGCCCTGCCCCCTTATTCTCGCGGCCCCGGTGGCATTCATCGCCGGCGTCGCCAGGGCAGCCCGGAGCGGTATCCTGATCAAGGGCGGCGGGCCGCTAGAAGCGCTAGCGCGTGTGCATACGGTCCTCTTTGACAAGACAGGCACGCTGACGGTTGGCGGCGCCCGTCTCGCGGCGGTGGAAACCGCACCAGGCGAAAATGCAGACGAGGTCTTGAGGCTGGCGGCATCCCTGGAGCAGGCATCGCATCATGTCCTAGCGGCGGCCATCGCGGGGGCCGCGCGCGCACGCGGCCTGAGTCTCGACATTCCGCTATCGGTGGCCGAACAGCTTGGATCGGGGCTCGAAGGCGTTGTAGGTGACCGTCGCATCCGGGCCGGCTCGGCCTCCATGATCTTTGGCAGCCGCAGGCCCCCTGAATGGGCAACGCGGGCCCTTCGCCGGGCGTCTTGGCGTTCGGCGCTTTCCGTCTTTGTCGAAAGAGACGGGGCTGCAATCGGGGCGCTTCTGCTCGCCGACGAGCTCCGGAAGGAGACGCCGCGGGCGGTTCAGGCCTTGCGCGCTGCAGGGGTGAACCGGCTGATCATGGTAACGGGGGACCGGGCGGATGCGGCCGAAATGATTGGGGCTGCCCTTGATCTTGATACGGTGCTCGCCGGGCGCTCCCCCTCCGAGAAGGTCGAAGCCGTTGCCACCGAAAGCCAGCTTCATCCCACCGCGATGGTCGGCGACGGCATCAATGATGCCCCGGCCCTTGCCGCTGCCGATATCGGCATTGCCATGGGCGCCCGGGGTGCGACCGCCTCCTCCGAGGCGGCGGATGTAGTCATTCTCGTCGATCGGCTCGATCGCGTTGCCGAAGCCTTGAAAATTGCACGCCGGACCAGTGGCATCGCGCGGCAGAGCATTATCGCCGGCATGGCGCTGTCGGCTCTGGCGATGATGGCTGCGGCACTCGGCGGGCTCACGCCAGTGGCGGCGGCTCTCACCCAGGAAGCCATCGACGTCCTTGTGATCCTCAATGCCTTGCGCGCGCTTTTATCAGGGGAGCGTTCCATCCTGCGCCTGCGGCCGTCAATTTCAACCGATGCTCTCCGCCATGACCACAGCACCCTGGAACGGTCCCTCGACCGGCTTCGCGAAATCGCTGACGCCCTCGATGATGCAAACCCGGCAAACGCTCTCGCGCTGATCCGCGAAGCCGATACGCTCGTGCAGAAAACCGTGGTGGAACATGAGCACATGGATGAGGCTTCGCTCTTTCCGAAGCTCTCGGCAGGGCTTCCCGACTTGTCCGGCCTCGCCGCTATGAGCCGCGCCCATCGTGAAATTCAGCACCTCGCGACGCTTCTGACCCGCCTTTCGTGCGGCCTCTCGCAAGGCGACATCGACCGTTATCTGATCCGCGATGCGCAACGGGTCATCGAATCCCTCGAAGCGCTGGTCCGGCTGCATAATGCGCAAGAAGAAGACATCTACGAACATGCCCTGGCAGCGTGAGTTCGATGGGCCTGCTCTTGCCAGCCTTCCACCAGCAGCGCAATCAGTGTGAGTCACTTCCTTCCGCTAAGGGTCATCCTCGTCGGTTCAAAATTCGGGAACGTCGGCACAAGCCTAAAAGCCGAAAGAAGCGTTTCGTCGAGATGGGCCACTTACAGAAGTTCCGCTGGGTCATTCGTATAAGAGGATCAACGGGAGGAATGGGTCCAATGCCAGCTAAAACGACGACTGGCACTCGGTGTGAAATTCCCTGGGCCTACTCGGGAGGGCCGGGAGTTCAGTGGCCATTTCGGGATTAGGCGGGAGCGAGTGGCCCGTGATCGTCGCAATGGTCCCATGAGGGTGATGAAGACGGCCGTCAACGAGGTAATCGACATGGTCTCCATGCGGAACCGCCTCGTGGCCGCAGCCTGGGCCGTGACGGTGTCCATCACAGCGAACCTCGGGTGTGCATTTGACGGGGTTGGAACCGCTGACGTCGATGACGTGCTCGTCGACCTGTCCGTCACGGGGATGATGCAAGCGGCCGTCATGAAGGTAGTCAACGTGGTCGCCGTGGCGGACTGCCATATGTCCGCAGTTGGGGCCGTGCCTGTGTGCGGAGCCGGTCACTTGCAGGCTTCGAGGAGGCGTTAGGCCAAGGTTGAATCGTGCTATAATTCCAGAAGCGAGAAAGCGAGGTCGAAATGCATGACATGCTTTCTAGTGACGTCCTGCAAGTATTGATCGCGGTTGAAGGCCCCTATATCCAATGGGAGTGGAACCCGCAGACGCTCAAGGACGATTACATTACTTTGAGAGAGGCGAGCGGCCACCCAGTTACCGGACAGGATAAAAGAGGCAGAGAATTTAGCCTCCGCGTGGCTCGCGACGTGATTCAAAGGTTCGTCGACGAGCGTTCCGTTTACGAAGACGAATCCAAACGCGCCTCAGGTTTTCGGATTTACCGGCCAACTAACCAAGGCCGGTCGCGGTGCGACTTACGAAAGGCATCTTAAGCATTGCAAGAGCGCTGGCGTGGCGGATTGGCGGTCAGCGTCGCAGGTGAGCTTGGATCCTCGCTAATCACTCATCACGAATGTTAGCGCACCCCGCCCGCGCATGCTCGAACACATCGTTACCGCCAGCATCGGGCTGAACGACACCAAAGCAACATAACATTAAGAGTTCTCCGCTAGCCAAGGAGGCAGCCATGGCCAAAGGACAGAAGAGAAGCAGCCGCGAACCGAAGAAACCCAAAGCAGAGAAGCCAAAACCCGCCGTTCCCAAGGGGAAGCCATCCGGTGTCGCAGGAACCAAAAAATAATGGCTGGGAATAAGGGTGATCAGGCTCACTCGCCGGCCGCCGAAGAGCAGGCTATCGCCGGGCCTTGCTTATGACGAAGCCGATGCCATGGGCCGCACAAGCGCATTGGCATTGGTTCTGGAAGGCGTCTCGCCGACCGCGGATTGAAGGCCACCGGAAGGGCTGCGGCGCAAAGGAATAGGTGCGGCCCAACCGTGCGCCTGTCGCACAAGCGTCAGGAGTACGCCTTGATTTCCGTCGCGAGTATCGCATACAACGGCGCACGATCAATCGGAGAGAGAGATGCCGAACGGTATTGTGAAGTGGTTCAACCCTGCAAAGGGATTCGGGTTCATTCAGCCGGACGGCGGCGGCGCCGATATATTTGTTCACATCAGTGCGGTCGAGCGTGCTGGTCTAAGTACCTTGAACGACGGACAAAAGGTGTCGTTTGAGGAAGAGCGGGACCCGAAGAGGGGAAAAACCTCGGCGGTTAATATCAAGGTTCTCTAGCTTTGAAAGCCAGAACTTGATTTAGCTGCCGATTCGTGCGGCGTTTTCCAAGGCGGTTGCCCCGGCTATGCAACCTAGCCGTTAACGGTGATTGCCGAAATCGATAAGCGACCGTCGTATGATCTGTCCGGTGCTGTCCGTGATAAGCCGCAACCGGCGGTTCTCGTGAAAGAACGTTAGACGATATCGCCCCGCATCTTCATCAACGCCACGCTCGCATCTCTTGTGAGTTTTCCCTCATGCATGAGCCTCTGAACCTCGAAAGGCTCAAGGCCGAGGTCTCGAACGACGATGCTCGCGTCGATCTGAAAGGTGTCGTCACCCTGAATCTCAACCTTGAGCATGAGAAGCCGCCTATGTGTGCTCGGGCTCTGACCGGAACGCGAAATGCGGGGCACGTTCGCATTATCACGGCTTCCAGTTCTGTATTCTCCTTCCTTAGCAGTTTTTGATAACCTACGCTGGCCTGCGGCCTGTCATTACTCTCGCCCGGCACTCGAGTGCCCCAGGGAGGCGCAAGATGTCGTTGAGACGCATTGCGGTGGCGATGATCATCATCGCAGCTTTCTTTATCGCCCTATGGTTTGCGGCGGACTTCCTCGTTGATTGGCTCTGGTTTTCGAGCGTCGGCTATCTCGATGTCTTCTTGACGATTTTCGGGACAAAGGTCGCGCTCTTCATCGCCGTGTTCGCGGCCTCAGCCATAGTCCTGTGGCTGAACGGCGCCCTTGCTCACCGGCTCGCCAAACGGCAGGGGCATCTGCCCCCGCCGATCGCTCCCTGGGGATCGAATGATCAGACGTTAACGGCGGCGTTACAGCGCTTGTCTCCGGGACTCCCTTGGCGTTTCCTGATTACGGGGAGCGCCGTGGTCCTCGCCGCCCTTATCGCCCTGGGCGAGGTTGGCTCCTGGGACGTTGCCATCCGCTTCATCTGGCAGGTGCCATACGGACAGAGCGATCCTCTCTACGGCAAAAATATCGGGTTCTATCTCTTTTCGCTTCCCGCCTACGTCGCAATCAAAAATTGGATGCTGCTGACGCTCGTTCTGAGCGCTCTTTTCGCCGCTGCGGTCTATTTTGTGCGGGGCAACCTCACCTTCGGCACGAGTCTGCCTCTGTCTCCATGGGTGATCGCTCACGGCTCGGCGCTGCTCGGTCTTTTCTTCGCGGTCAAGGCCTGGTCCTACTGGCTGGACCGCTATCTCCTCCTCTACGGCGACAATGGTGTGGTCGTGGGGGCATCCTATACGGACGTCAATATCGAGCTCCCCGTGTTGTGGGTGCTCGTCGGTCTTGCCTCAGTTGCGGCTATTGCTTCCTGGGCTAACGTGTGGATGCGATCGTACAGGCTTCCGGCGGTGGGCGCGGGGTTTGTCTTCGGCGCCTCGTTCGTGCTCGGTTTCATCGTCCCGGCCCTGTTTCAGCGCATCTACGTGAAACCAAACGAATTGCAGCTGGAGACGCCCTACCTTCAGCGCAACATCTCCCTGACCCAAGAGGCCTATAATCTCCGCCAAATCACTGTGAAGCCTTTCCCTGCGGAACAGGGGCTGACGCTGCAATCGCTGCAGGACAAATCGCGCCACCATAGACAACATCCGGCTATGGGACTGGCAGCCGCTGATCGACACCTATGCGCAGCTGCAGGAGATTCGGACCTATTACAAGTTCCTCGATGTCGACGTGGATCGCTATGAGCTTCGCGGTTCCTATCAGCAGGTGATGTTGTCCGCCCGCGAGCTTGAGCCGACGCGCCTTCCGCCAAACGCACAGACCTGGGTCAACCAGCATCTCATATTCACCCACGGCAACGGGGTGGTGATGTCGCCGGTCACCCAAAAATCGGCCGAAGGCTTGCCGATATTCTATCTGCGCGACATTCCCGCGATCGCATCCGGCGGCCCCCCTCTCACCGAGCCACGTATCTATTTTGGGCAGAGCGCCGAGTCCTATGTCATCGTGAAGGGGAATACTCCGGAGTTCGACTATCCCAAAGGGGCTGATAACGCCTACACGGCCTACAATGGCACAGACGGGATCGCTGTCGGCGGAATGGCGCGGAAAACCCTCTTCGCCTGGTATTTCAACGATCCCAACATCCTGCTCACCCGGTACATCACGGGTGGGAGCCGTGTTCTTTTCCGTCGAAACATCCGTAATCGCGTTCGCGAAATTGCCCCGTTCCTCCACTTGGACCATGACCCCTATGCGGTCGTAAGCAACGGTCGGCTTTTTTGGATTCAAGATGCCTACACGACCAGCAGCTGGTTTCCCTATGCGCAGCCGCTTCCCCGAGGGAGCCTAAACTACATTCGCAATTCCGCGAAAATCATCATCGACGCCTACAACGGGACGGTTGACTTCTATGTCGCGGACCCACTCGACGCGGTCCTCGAAACCTATCGGCGCGTCTTCCCTGGCCTGTTCAAGCCATTTTCAGCCCTGCCCCCGGATCTGCAAAAGCACGTCCGCTACCCCGAGGACTTCTTTTTCATACAGGCACAGATGTACCGCGCCTATCACATGAACGCCCCGGAAGTCTTCTACAACCGCGAAGACCTCTGGCAATTCCCGCGACGGCCCACGGGCTCCGACGGCGAAGAGATGGAGCCGTATTACATTAACATGCGCCTGCCGGGCGAGGCGCGCACCGAGTTCTTTCTCATGCTCCCGATGGTGCCGAGCCAGCGCCAGAACATGATCGCCTGGCTGGGCGCCCGCTGCGATCAGCCGGACTACGGGAAGCTGATCGTCTACGAATTTCCGAAGGAAAAGCTGGTCTATGGACCTTTCCAGATCGAGGCACGCATCAATCAAAATACCGAGATCTCCCAGCAGATCTCCCTTTGGAACCAGATGGGCTCAAGGGTCATTCGCGGAAATCTGCTGGTGGTTCCGATCGAGAACTCGATCCTGTATATATCGCCCCTTTATCTCAGGGCTGAGACCGGCCAGGTGCCGGAGCTGAAGCGTGTGATTGCAGCCTTTGGCGACCGTGTGGTCATGGAGGAGACGCTCGAGGGAGCGCTGGCCGCCCTTTTCAAGGAATCTGGCCCTGTTTCCACCGCTTTGATTCCGCCGAATGCGTCCGCCGTTTCCGGCCCTGTGCACCTTCGCGCACACGAGGCCTTGAGCCACTATAATCGCGCCCTTGAGCGGCTGAAATCTGGCGACTGGGCCGGGTTTGGTGCGGAACTAGACGCCTTGCGGCCGCTGCTCGAACAGCTTAGCCAGAGTCCAGGCGATCATTAGCCTCGCATCAGGAATTGCCTTGGCTATGTTCTGCGTCTCGTGCGTTCCCAAATTTGGTCGCTCTGAGATGACCAGCCGCAATAGCTTGAAAGCTGACTATCCGCCTTCGTCGCGACGGGCCAATTGCAGAAGAACTGTCCGACTCTCTTTCCCATCGACTGGCCCAAACCTTTCGGGCTGGTGATGATCGAGGCCATGGCCTGCGGCACGCCGGTCATCGCATTCGGGTGCGGTTCGGTCCCAGAGGTTGTCGAGCCCGGCCTAACCGGCTTCATCGTCGAGGACGTGGACGGAGCGATCGCGGCCGTGAGCTGCCTGGGCGAGCTTCGGCGGACCGAGGTGCGGCGGCGGTTCGAAGCGCGGTTCTCCGCGTTGGCGATGGCCCGGCGCTACCTTGATGTCTACGCTGCGGTCAGCCTCCCGAGCCGGATAGCTGCGCGGCAAGCCACTCCCGGAGGACGAACGAACCGCTTCGCAAAGTTGCCTCTTATTGAGCCGAGACTCGCTGACAACACCGCTCCCATGCAGCATATGAAGGCGCCCCGTTATTGACGAAGACCCCTTACATCTGTCTTGTTTGGGTCTTGACGTTGACGGCGCCTGCTCGCGCCATGCTTTTGGATCCCGCGTCGTGACCGCCAGGCTCCACTTCCGGTTAGGTTCTTGTGTCAGTGCGCCGGGAGACCGGCAAGGAGTACGGGTGCGAGTCCGGCGATCTACATCTTATATCTGATCCGGCTGCAGGCGAGGATAGGAGAGCAGCGCGACCGCACATTGGGGCACGCGCGGCACGGCTTTAGCGACTGGCGCCTGCTGCTCACCAACCGGACGCTTCTGGCGAACTACTGGGCGTTCTTTGTGTTCGGTTACTTCCTGTTCTTCTTTATGACCTGGCTGCCGAACTACCTGGCTCAGACCTACCATCTGAACATCAAGGAAGTGGGGCTGTTCACCATCCTCCCCTGGGCCAGCGCAGCGGTGCTGCTGGTGGCGCTAGGCTATTTTTCCGATTATCTGCTGGCGCGCGCAGGCAGGCTACGGATATCCCGAAGCCTGTTGATCGGCCTCACGCAGCTTCTAGCGGCGCTTGCGGTGATCCCGATCGGCTTCACAAATAACCTGACGGTCGCGATTGCCTGTATTACTGTGGCCGTGGCCTTCAGCATGGGC
>JBAVVQ010000045.1:0-2073 GCA_049697375.1 Rhodomicrobium sp. | reverse complement strand
CATAGCGGATCACCACCACGTCGCCAGCCTTCACCCCGCCGCCGAGAATCTTGTCCACCGCCCCCTCCTGGCTTTCGCACACCACCGCCGGGCCGGAGAATTTAAGGCAACTCTCGTCAACGCCTGCGGTCTTCACGATGCAGCCGTCCACTGCGATATTGCCGTACAACACCGCCAGGCCGCCATCCTGCGAGAAAGCGCTTTCCGCCGAGCGGATAACGCCCTTGGCGCGGTCGAGATCGAGCGCGTCGGACCGCTTCGACTGGCTGAAGGCCTCCGTGGTCCGAACGCCCCCCGGCGCAGCGCGGTAAAACTCTTGCACTTTGCCATTTTCGGTCTGGCTGATGTCCCAGCCGTCCAGCGCCTCGGCCATGGTTCGGGCGTGGACGGTGGCGCACTCGCGGTGGATGAGACCGGCGCGGTCAAGCTGTCCGAGGATCGCCATCACGCCCCCGGCCCGATGCACGTCCTCCAGATGGACGTCGCTCTTGCTGGGCGCCACCTTGCAAAGGCAAGGCGTGTTGCGGGACAGCCGGTCGATGTCGGCCATGGCGAAGGGAACGCTCCCCTCTTCCGCCGCAGCGAGCAAATGCAGAACCGTGTTCGTGGAGCCGCCCATCGCGATGTCGAGCCTCATCGCGTTTTCGAACGCCTCGAAATTTGCGATTTTGCGAGGCAGCGCGCTCTCATCGCCGCGCTCGTAATAGCGCTTGGCAAGCTCCACGATGCGGCGGCCGGCTTCGAGGAACAGCTCCTTGCGATCCGCATGTGTGGCGATGAGCGAGCCGTTCCCAGGCAGAGACAACCCCAGCGCTTCGGTCAGGCAATTCATGGAGTTCGCCGTGAACATGCCCGAGCACGACCCGCAAGTCGGACAGCTTTCCCGCTCGTAAGCCATCGCTTCCTCGTCGCTGACCGTCTTGTCTGCGCCTTTGATCATGGCGTCGATGAGATCCACGGCGATGGTCTTGCCCTTCAGCGTGACCTTTCCCGCCTCCATCGGGCCGCCAGAGACGAAGATGGCTGGAATGTTGAGCCTGAGCGCCGCCATCAGCATGCCCGGCGTGATCTTATCGCAATTGGAGATGCACACGAGCGCGTCGGCGCAATGGGCGTTGACCATATATTCAACGGAGTCGGCGATCAGCTCGCGGCTCGGCAGCGAATAGAGCATGCCGCCATGGCCCATCGCGATGCCGTCGTCGACGGCGATGGTGTTGAACTCCTTGGCGACGCCGCCCGTCCTTTCGATCTCGCGGGCGACGAGCTGGCCGAGATCCTTCAAATGCACGTGGCCTGGCACGAACTGCGTGAAGGAATTGGCGATGGCGATGATGGGCTTGCCGAAATCCTCATCCTTCATGCCTGTGGCGCGCCAAAGGCCGCGAGCGCCTGCCATATTGCGGCCATGGGTGGAGGTTCTCGAGCGATATTGGGGCATCGTAAGGCTCCGAAGGAGAGGCCGCTGCGTCGATCGCGCTGACGGCATGGAATATTGCGCGGTAGATACGCACCGGGATCGGTTGCGTCAATTCGGCGACGTTAATCCGTCTGACTTTTTCATCTCGCTGGCAGAGCGAATTTGAGATTTGAGCCCAGCCTGACGCGAGTTCGCGCTCAAATGTCGAAGCCCGGCCGCATGGCTCTTCACTTCCGGCGACTTTCCCGCGCGCCAGAGCAAGGATGGGGAAAACTAAGAGGCAGCCATAGCAGCGAAAGCTCCAAGGCTTGTCTTTGGTTCATTTACGTGCCGTGCTTTCTCCAGCCTGGGAGGCCGCCGGGAGGAAGATCTATGCAAAAAAAATTCCGTTACCGTCCTGCCGCAACCCTACAGCCAGGGTATTATTTGTTGAGTGTCAGGCCAAGCCAGGATGGAAAAGCCGGTTCGCTATTCTTTGAACGCGAAGGCGGGACCTTGAAAGAGACGGAAGTTCGGTTCAAAGAACGCGCGGTCATGCTTCTCTGCCTCCGCGCTCCTACGACTATTGGCGTGGGCGAGGAAGATGGAACAGGTCTCGACTATACAAAACTTGGAGCCGCACGGACCGCCTATATGAAGATCGTAAACAGGGC
>JBAVVQ010000044.1:0-22020 GCA_049697375.1 Rhodomicrobium sp. | reverse complement strand
AGCCAACACCGCGCCGGCGTCGTCCCGTGCGCGGCGCAGCGCAGAGCGGTGCGCTGCAGACACGGGATCGCAAAAACACACTGACTTGAAATTGAAACGATCCCGGGCTCGCGCTCCGCTTGGCCGGGATGACGATCCGTTGGCGAATTCGGTGAGCCTGCTTAGCGCTCGATATGCTCCATCAGGCGCGGCATGATCTCGACAAAATTGCAGGGCCGATGCCGGAAATCGAGCTGATAGCGCAGAATCAACGTCCAGGCGTCCTTGCAGGCGCCAGGAGAGCCCGGCACGCAGAATATATACGCGCCGCCAGCCACACCCGCCAATGCGCGCGATTGGATCGTCGAGGTTCCGATCTTCTCATAGCTCAGCAAGTGCATGAGCACGGAAAATCCATCGATTTCCTTTTCGAACAAAGGCCGCACCGCCTCGGGCGTCACATCGCGGCCGGTGAGGCCGGTTCCGCCCGTTGTGATAATGACGTCGACGCCATCAGCGATCCAGGCTCTGATCTGGTTGCGGATCTGCTCCACATCATCCTTCACAATCGCTCGCGCGGCCAGTTCGTGGCCGTCGGTTGTAAGCATTTCGGCAAGGAGCGCGCCGGATGTGTCTTCCTTTGGCGTTCGCGTGTCGGACACGGTCAGAACGGCGATCCGGACAGGTTTGAAGGGCAAGCTTTCATCGATACGGGACATGGGCGCCTTTATGATCGAAGGAGGGCCGCATTCTACTCCTTAACGCCGGAAGCGAAAGACGGGCGTTTGCCAACGCTCCCCGCCAATTTGCGAAAAATTATCGAAAAAGGGTTAAGAGGAGAGGCGAACCGCCGGCGCCGCATCGATTGGCGTGGCATGAGAGGAGCCCGCCCTCCTTAAGCTATTGCGCATGAGGCTGGCGTAATTGTAAGTCTCGCGAAGGGGCTGAAGGGTTAAGAAGGCGCCGAAGAGCCGCGGCAACGGGAGATATGGCGATGAACGTCAGACTGCTAGCGATCCCGCTCCTGGCTCCGGTCATCTGGAACATTTACACGACATTCCGGGGGCTCTGCGACTTTTTCGATCTGCCCACTCATCCAAGCATCAACCCGGGGCAATTCGCCTTCGGACTTGTCGTCACCATCATCGTCATCGGGTTTGTGATTGCGAGCCGCGCGATCTGGACCGCTCCCGATGACATTTCCTTCGTTCTCCTGAAAGCGGCCAGCATCGTGTGCATCGCAATCGATGTCGCCGCCTCGTGGTTCGGAACGAAGCATGTCATCTCGTTCGACTATGATGATCCAGGGAAGGCCGTCGGCCTTGCCCTTATGGTTTCTTTGCTCGTCCTTTCCAAAATCGCCCTGTCCACGATCCTGTTCGACGGGGATGGCGGATAGAATTTTCCTCGTACAGCCCGAGGCAAGTTCGCGCCCCTGTAGCCGCGAGCGCTCAAGCGAACTTGCCTCGGATAAGCTGTACTAGAATCAATGAGTTGTTAGTACGCCTTATCCGCGGGAAGTCCTGTCTTCGCTCGCAGCAAATGGGTCAGGACTTCCCGCGGGGCGTACTAGGCTTATTTGTCCGCAAATAAAAAGAGCGCACGAAACGCGCGCTCTTGGCCAGAAGTCAAGATTGGGCGCGCCCTATTCGGCGGCCTGCGTACTCATCCCTTCCAGGCGCGGAGCCGTGGCGATCGGGTCTTCGGAGCGGCGGGACTTGCCCTCGAAAAATGCTCCCTGCTCGATCGCCAAAGACTTGTGGAAAACGTCGCCTTCGACGTGGCTCGAGGCCTGCAGCGTGACGCGGTTGCCGCGCACGGAGCCCATGACGCGCCCGCGCACGACGACGTCCTCGGCGACGATCCCGCCCGTAATCTGAGCCTTCTCGCCAACGATCAGCGACGAACAATGAACGTCGCCTTGAATCTGGCCATCCACCTGCACCTCGCCTCTGGAGAGGACATTGCCGGTGACAGTCAGGTCTTCCCCAATAATCGACGGCGCCATGCGGTCTGGTCCCCTGAAGGCTGGCGGTTTTGGTGCGAACTGAGCCTGGCTCGGAGCAAGCATCGAGCCCGGGGCTCCCATCGGCATCAGGGTGGGCGTCACCGGGGCAGGTTGACCGCCAATGGCTTTGCTCGTGGTTTTCGTGATCGGTCTTTGTTGATCAAAATTACTCATATCGGTCTCTGGCTTCTTACTGAACATCGGCGCGTCTCTGAAGCGATGCGGGGCGAGCGCTCCGTTTCTAAGGCACAGCCCACGCTATTTCAACGTCCGATAATACCTCAAATTTCTTGATAAATTTTTATAATATTTCGTCCTCTTCGTTGCATGGCTCTCAATTACAGGTTGCATGTCTCGCTTCTCGCTTTGCGCACTACCGCTGATTTTTCAGCGCTTCCAATACGGCGGCAGCATGGCCGGGAACTTTGACGCCTCTCCAGGCTTGAACGATCCTGCCGTCCGGGCCGACGAGAAAGGTCGAACGCTCGACGCCCATGTAGGCCCTGCCGTACATCTTCTTCTGCGCCCAGACGCCATAGGCTTCAATCGCCGACTTTGGCTCATCGGCGAGGAGCGTCACCTGCAGCCCATACTTGTCTCGAAATTTCGCGTGCGATTTCGAGCTGTCGGGGGAGATCCCGATGATTTCCGCCTTCAGATTGGCGAACTCCGCCTCGAGCTCGGTGAAACTTTGAGCCTCCTTCGTACACCCCGACGTATCATCCTTGGGATAGAAGTAGACGACCGTGTAACGGCCTTTGAGGTCACTCAGCTTCCTGATCTTGCCGTCCGCGTCCGGCAAAGCGAAATCGGGGGCTTTATCACCGTCATGCAGCATCGTTGAGCCTTCCTTTTGTCGTCTTTTAAGGTCTATAGAAGCGAAATGCCTGAAAGATTCGCTGTCTGCAACCGGCTGCATGAGCACAAGAATGTTACGGCGCCGGAGAGACAGAACGCGCGGGGCAAGGTTGCGGATTTAGGCTTGTGGGGAAGGCGAACATGCCAAAGGCGGCGGGCGGGCGCCTCCGGAGCTGGCGCTGGCGAACTGGCATGGATGATCGTCCTTTTTCGAATGATGCGCGCCGGGCGCTTATCCCCCAGAAGCAAAGCCCTATGCAGGGGAAGCGTTCGCCTGTGCAGCTCAAGCTTGAATGCTGGTCGCGACGCGGCAAAGCCGTTTTCGACGCCATTCCGGCGCCGGTCAAAACGGCGTCGCGGCACTCGATCTGGTTTGGCAGCCGCGCTTCGGCGGCCGTGGCCATCATTGCGCTTGCCGCAATCGCCGCACTTTACGCGCGCCTCCTGACCGGTCCCATATCGTTCGCTTTCCTGGCGCCCGCAGTCGAGGAACGGCTGAACGCGCAGCTTCAAGGCTACAGCTTTCGCGTTGGCGACGCCATTCTCAGGCTCGCCGACGATTGGGGGCTCGAATTCCGGCTCGCCAATGTAAGCCTCATTGATGAGAACAATCAGGAGATCGCCAAGGCCCCGCTGGCGGCTCTCGATATCAGCGAACCGTCGCTTCTTACGTTTTCGCCCGCAGCTTCGCAGATTGATCTTATCGGGCCGAAGGTCCTCATATTCAATCTGCCGGGAAGAGGGCTGACGCTGACGTCTCCCGATCCGCCCACCCATCCGGCCTCGGCATGGGCGGCGAGCCAGTCATCCCTCGGGGCGTCCTTGGCGTCGAAGCCTCTGGATGAGCCGCGTGAAATTGCGGGCGTCAGAGGGATGGCTCGCCAAGCCCTGGATACAGAGCCGTCCGCGCCGCCATTTGACCCAACGCCTTTCTTGTCCCGCTTGTTCGCGGCCATCGAACAGCGGGGCGGAGCGTCCGCGCTCCAGCGCGTCGGTCTGAAGGATGCCACCGTTTACTTCGCGAGCGACAAGGGCGTTTCAACCTGGAAAGTCGCCGACCTGCACGTCGAGCTGGATGACAAACGCGGCTCCAGAGCCTTGCGCGGAGAAATCGCGCTTCAGCGCAACGAGGGGACGTGGCGAGCATCCTTCAGCGCGATCAATCGCGCGAGAGAAAAACTCTATGCTGTGACCGCTTCCGCGCAAGACGTCGTTCCCCGTGCGCTCTGGAGCAGCTTTGCATCTTTCGATCCCATGAAGCTCGTCGATTCGCCGGTCGGCGGCGAAGCGCGGTTCGACATCAGCCATGGCGGAAAACTTCTCAACGCGGAAGCCGAGATCGAGCTCGGGGCCGGACGGGTGTTCGCTCCCTTCGATGAAAAGCATCCGGCGGCGATCGACGGCGGCCTCCTCAAGGTCGCTTACGATGGCGGAAGCGATGCGATCCAGATCAAACCATTCACGCTTCGCTGGGATGACAGTCAGCTGACGATCGCCGGTTCGATAGCTCACAAGACCGATCCGCGAACGAACCAACTCGTGTGGTCCGTGGATTTGGATGGGAGCGGCACAAAACTCGGAGCATCGGACTTTGCGGTGCAGCCGATTGCAATTGACAGTTTCAAGATCGCCGGCGCTTACGATGCGGCGGCGGACAGCATTGTCCTGGACGACTTCCACATTCAGGCCGGGAGCGCACGCGTCGCGTTTGCGGGCCAGGCTTCCACGATACGCTCAGGCGGCGTAGCGACCTTGAATGGCACAGTCTCCCCAATGCCTTTGGCCTTCCTCAAAGCGATATGGCCCGCCTTTATGGCGAGCGGCACGCGCGAATGGGTCGGCAGCAACGTGCCCTCCGGAGAGATCACGGGCGGAAGCCTCTCGGCTCAATTGTCCGCGGCCGATATCGCCGAGCTCGATAATGGCGGCGACATACCCGATACGGCCGTGAAAGCCCGGCTCGGGGTGTCTAACGCCAAGATTTATCATATCAAGGGCCTGCCGCCCATCATCACCAAGGACTCGACGCTCTCAATAAACGGGCGGCGGTTTGTTTACGATATTCCCGCCGATGCGCATATCGACGTGCCGAGCGGAAAGTCGATTGCATTTTCCGAAGGCCCATTCCTCGTCGACGACATCCGGCCGGAAATTCCGGGCGGCGAAATCCGCTTCAAAAGCACGGGCGAAGTCGCGGGCGTGCTCGAACTGCTCGATCAGCCGCCTCTCAACTACGTGAAAGCGGTCGGTTTCAAGCCGAGCCTCGTCAGCGGACAGGCTCAGGCGGCGTTCCAGATCAAATTTCCGATTCTGAAGGACCTGAAGTTCAAAAAGATGACGATCGCCGGCAAAAGCCGTGTCTCCGACCTCAAATCGAACGGGCTGCCGGCGGGATTATCGGTCAACGGCGGCGCCGTGAACTTCGACGTCTCGGAGAGCGCGATCAGCGCCAACGGCGACGCCAAGGTCAACGGCGTCCCGGTTTCGATCGCATGGCAACGCATCTTCGATGCGCCTCCGGAGAAGCAGCCCACGCTGCGCCTTGCCACCATCCTCAACGAAAAGGGCCGGGACGAACTCGGGTTGAACATCAACCACATCGTCAGAGGCGATCTTCCCATCGCGCTCGCCATCGCAATGCAGAGAGACGGGCCGCCGAAGCTCTTCATGGAGGCTAACCTTACGAACACGGATCTCTTTCTGACTGCAACCGGATGGCGAAAGCCTCCAGGGCAAAAGGCGGCCGTGACTTTCGACCTCAGCCAGCGGCAGGATGGCTATCTGGCGCTCGACAATTTCGCCATGACGGGCGACGGTCTTAACATCAACGGCCATCTGCTTCTGAATGACAGACACCGCATCGCCGGTTTCAATTTTCCGGAGTTCTCGACGAATGCGCTGACGCGGGTCTCCATGAGCGGAGAACTAACGCCGCAAAATGTGCTGAGGGTGCAGGCAAAGGGTGAGTCCTATGACGGGCGCCCGTTTTTCCGGTCTCTCTTGAACGCCGGCAAGATCGCGGACAACGAACCTGCGCCGTTGAAGGACGAACCGGGTCTCGACCTCAACGCCGAAATCAATACCGTGACCGGCTATTACGACACTTCTATCAAGTCGGTGATCATTGATGCGAAAAGGCGCGGCGGCAAGCTCACCTACCTCGAGGTTGCGGGCAGGCTAAACGGCGAGGCTCCGGTCGCCGTTCATGTCGATCAGCGGGGCCGTGACGCGCGCATGCTGATCTCCGATGCGACCGACGCAGGCTCCGCTTTCCGCCTGGTTGGTTTCTACCCGTCGATACGAGGCGGCGCCATGAACCTGCGCGTCAACCTCGATGGAGGAGGCGGCGCCGACAAAACGGGCGTCCTCGAGGTGCGCCGGTTTGTCGTCACCGGCGACGAGGTCGTCGGCAAGGTCATTACGCAGGCGGAAAAAGAGGGCGCACGCTATAAACCCGAGACGCGCAACAACGCCAAGCATATCAGTTCCGGGGAGCCCTTACAGTTCGACCGCATGGTGGTCCCCTTCTCGGTCGGCGGCAATCAATTCCACTTGCACGACGCCGCCATCAACGGACCAGTGATGGGCGCCACGTTGAGAGGCCCCATCGACTTCGCGCACGAGACGATTGCGCTGACCGGCACCTATGTCCCTCTCTACGGCTTCAACTCCGTTCTGGGCGCATTTCCCCTTATCGGGGATCTCTTGAAGGGTCGCGAAAACGAGGGGGTTTTTGGAATCACCTACGCGGTACAGGGGAAGACATCGAACCCTGACGTCGTCGTGAACCCGGTTTCCATGCTGGCGCCCGGCTTCTTGCGCCAGATCTTCGAGTTCGATCAGGCCCCTGCGCGGCAGTCTCCGCAAAAGCCATCGCAGTTCGGCGGGAGCGGCTAAAGCGTATCCGCTTTTGATGGACTCAAAAGCGCGCTCCAGCTCTTTGTCTCGTCATCCCGGAAGGGCGGGCACGCCCTATCCGGGATCGCAAAAAGCGCTGGCATTTGTAACGCTCCCGGATAAGCGCTGAAGCGTTTCCGGGATGACACAGCGAAGTCATCAACCGGATTCGGTATAGTGCATGACCTATGCGCCTTGCGCCGCACCGCGCGAAACCGCGGATGAACAGAAATCGGCGAGAAGCTCCGCCAGGCGGTGGGTAGCCGGGCTTGCATGGGGCGCCGCGGCCAACGCAATTTCCGTGTCCGTAATCGCCGGAAATCCGTCCTCCGTCTTCAGCACGCGATGCCCCTCCAAGACCGCAACCTCGGGAAGAATGCTCACGCCGATGCCGGCGGAGACCGCCGCCTGGATGCCGGAGAGACTGGGGCTTGTGTAGGCCATGCGCCAAGCGCGCCCCGCGGCTTCGGCGGCGTGAATCATGCGATTGCGGTAAAGACAGCCCGGTTCGTTCATCACGAGCGGCAGCGGATCGCGGTGGATATCGCTCGGATGCTTGCAACTCGTCACCCAGTGCAACCGCTCGGGCCATGCGGCGATCCCGCCGCTTTCGCCCGCATCGCGCTTATAGAGCGCAAGGTCAAGCTCCCCGCGCTCAATCGCGCGGCGCGCTTGCACGCTGAGACCGCAGCGCACGTCGAGCCTAAGACCCGGGCGCGAGCGGGCAAAATCCGACAACAGCTCGGTTAGTCGATAAGCGGCGAAATCCTCCGGGAGACCGAGCCGCACGATGCCTTCGCCGTGCGGACGCGCGACAACATCCCGCGCCTCCTGCTCGAGCGCGAGAAGGCGCCGCGCATAAGAAACAAGGCGCTCCCCTTGCTCAGTCAGTGTGGTCTGCTTTCCGTTTCGATGCAGGAGCGTGTGGCCGAGGGTTTCCTCCAGGCGCTTGATCTGCTGGCTCACCGTCGACTGGGTGCGGTGAACGCGCTCCCCCGCGCGGGTGAAGCCGCCGGTGTCGACGACAGATACGAAGCTGCGCAAAAGGTCGAGATCGAGCATGAGCGTACCATTCATCTTTCAACTGGTATTCAGTGCATCATTTAATTTCTAAATGCACTAGCGCAAGCCCATGTGGGTCTCAGAAAGGAAATTGACCCATGCGCTCCGCAAACATCGCTCTATCGCCCTCCCCATCCCTTCAGCTGCCATTTCCGGTGCAGGTGGGCGCATTCTGCCTGCTTTGGGCGTCGGCCTTTTCCGTCGCCAAGATAGCGGTCACGGACTGTCCGCCGCTCCTCGTTCTCACTGCTCGATTTTTCCTCGCCGCGGCGTTCGTCTTCGCCGCCGCGCCCGCCTTGGGTTTGCCGCTAAAGCTCCCGCGCCGCGATGCGCTGATTTTCGCCCTGCTCGGGATCGCCAATCAGGCGGCCTATCTGGGACTGAGCTATCTTGGCATCCGCAGCATCTCGTCGGGCCTGGCGGCGCTCATCATTAGCTCCAATCCGGTATTGACGGCCCTGGCGGCGGCGGTGTTCCTCAATGAGCGCATGACATGGCGCAAAGCGGCAGGTCTTTTGCTGGGTATCGCCGGTGTGGCCTTTGTGGTCGATGGACGCCTCGCCGGCGGCGGTGAAAGCCCGGTTGGCGTCGCCTTCACGATCGGAGCCTTGCTGTCGCTGGTCTGCGGCACAATCCTGTTCAAGAAGCTCGCGCCTTCAGGCGGGCTCTGGGTTGGCAATGGCGTTCAAAGTCTGTCGGCTGGGCTCGCCACGCTGCCCTTCGCTTTCAGCTTGGAAACCGTCGACGATATCGTTCCGGCTTGGCGCCTGGTCGCGTCGCTCGCCTATCTCGCGCTTTTTGTCTCGGTGTTCGCCTATCTGCTCTGGTTCCGCCTGCTCAATGTGTCGGGAGCCACGGCGGCGAGTTCCTATCACTTCCTGATGCCTCCGCTCGGCCTGGCGTTCGGCTGGCTCTTTCTTGGAGAGCAGGTGACGGCGTACGACCTCGCGGGCATTGCGCCGGTCGCCATCGGAATCTACCTGGTCACGCACCCAGGAGCGTTGTGGAGGAGGAGATGATAGCAGGCTGCTAAGCCCCTGGCCTCACGGTGAGCTTGTCGAACCGACGACAGGCTCATGGTTCGACAAGCTCACCATGAGAGGGCTAAGCCATTGAAAACACGCGACCTCATCCTGAGCTTGTCGAAGCCTCATCCTGAGTCTGTCGAAGGATGAAGCCAAGATTTCATCCTTCGGCCTCAACCACGCATTTTTGAAGCCCTGCCTTCCGCCGCAGGAGTTCCGCGCGATCCAGCATTCGGACTATACTGCCGGATGGTTTTCCAAAGAGGACTAAGGCTGCACACGCACAGCTCCGGTCAGATGCACGATCTGACCGGCGAGGTCGCCCGAATTGTCAGCGAGTCGGGTGTGCGCACTGGCATCGTGCAGATCTTCAACGTGGGCAGCACGGGGGCGATCGGCGCCATCGAGTTCGAGCCGGGCCTGGAGCAAGACCTGCCGGCGCTTTTGCGGCGGCTTATTCCACCCAGCCGGGATTACGCCCACGAGCAAACTTGGCGCGACGGCAACGGCCATTCCCATTTGCAGGCGACATTGCTCGGTCCGAGTCTGACGGTGCCCGTGCGAGACGGTTTGCCCGTGCTTGGGACGTGGCAACAGATCTTTCACATCGAATGCGACGTTCGGCCCCGAGAACGGACCGTGGTCGTCACGGTGCTCGGCGAATAGCGCGGCCATTATCCGGCCCCCAAGGTCCGCCCTCGCGCCGTAACCCGGAATCCGGTTGAATAGTTCACAGTCTCGTCATCCCGGAAGGGCGGTTACGCGCTATCCGGGATCGCAAAAAGCGCCGGCGTTTGTAACAATCCCCGGATAACGCCATTGGCGTTTCCGGGATGACGCAGCGAAGTAATCAACCGGATTCGGTATAGCCGCACCGTCGTTTAGGTCTTTATGCAGATCGAGTCCATCGACCAGAATATCTGGCTTGCTGACGGTGAGAACGTAAGCTTTTACGGTTTCGCGTATCCGACGCGTTCCGTGATTGTCAGACTGCCGGGGGAGACGCTGTGGATCTGGTCTCCCATCGCCCTCACGCCGGAGTTGCGCGGCGAGATCGAGGCGCTGGGCGCTGTGGGGTATCTCGTCAGCCCCAACAAACTTCATCATCTTTATCTCAAGGATTGGAAAGCCGCTTTTCCCAGGGCGTCCCTTTGGGGGCCTCGATCCACGATCGAAAAGCGGCCCGACCTCGCCTTTCAACCGGCCCTCAACGACGAACCTCCTCAAGAGTGGGCCGGAGTGATCGATCAGGCCTGGCTCCGGGGATCGCCCTTCCTGGATGAGATCGAGTTCTTTCACAGGCCCTCAGCGACAGCGATGATCGCCGATATGTCGCAGAATTTCTCGGGCGCCTTCCTGCGCAATCACTGGCCCTGGTGGATGCGGCTCGTTGCCAAATGGGCGGGCATGACCGAGGGCAACGGCTATGGTCCGCCTGAATTGAGGCTGACAACGGTGGATCGGCGGTCGGCCCGCGCGACGGTCAAGAAAATGCTGGCCTGGAACCCCCGTCGCGCCGTCATGGCGCATGGCGTCTGGCAAAGAGAGAACGGCCGCGATTACCTGGAGCGGGCTTTTCGCTGGCTCAGCCCCTGAACTGCTTTGCTCGGAAGGCTATTTCTTGATTTTTTCCAGCCGGATCAAGACATCGATACGAGCGATTCTCGTATCTTCCGGCAGATTCGGCACCGACACCATCACCTCCTGCCCGGACTCCAGATCAATCAGGCGCCCGTCCCTTTCGAAATAGAAGTGCTGGTGATCCGAAATCTTCGTATCGAAGTAGGCCTTCGATCCTTCGATTGCGACCTCGCGCAAAAGGCCGCACTCGGTGAACTGCTTCAGCGTGTTGTAGACGGTTGCGAGCGAAACGGAGATGTTACTGGCGAGAGCCTCGCCGTGCAGCATTTCGGCGGTGACGTGGCGGTCGCCCTCGCGGAACAGAAGCCGCGCCAGATCCACGCGCTGCCGCGTGGGGCGCAAGCCTGCTTCGCGCAGCTTCGCTTCGATGTCACAGGATTCTCGCCCATCCGTCATGCAGAGACCATCAACAAGAAAAGCCATCCCCACCCCGCTGTTCAGGAAAATGCTGCCCCGAGCCTGACTTCCCTGCCTTGATCTGACGCAAAGCCTGAGACCTCGCGTGCTATTTCCATTATAGCGGGCAAAACTTCAAGGACACGGGGCCACATCGTCGCTGGTATTCTCATGCGAAAGGCAGCGGCGATCCTCGCTCGGCGCCTCTGCGCGACAGATTGCGGCGCGAACGGCGCTGACGGCATTTTCGATGAGGTGAACATTCAAAACGGCTTTCCGCTCCTTAAGGGCGTCTCACCGTCCTTAAGCAATCGGCGTGCCGTCCGTCCAAGATGCGGCTTTAGAACGATAAATGCCGCTCTCCGTTTCATCCAGATTGAAATTGCCGCGTTTGCGACCCGTCTGTTTTCTGACGCGTGAGGAAGAATGAGCAACCAAAAGCAGACCTCGTTGCATGGGCGCGCGAGGCCCTTCCGCGCCACCGCGAAGTCGAATCTTGCGACATGGGGACACATAAGCATCACTTCTTCGACAACAAGAACCCGCAAAGGTTGCGATCGCACTGCGATAAACGCTGAGAAAAGAAAGAATCGCAGGGATGCGCTGCCGGACGCTTCGGCGGCTGGTTTGCGCCGACGAAAAAGGCGAGGAAGGGCGCGGCGTCACCCCGAGCGCCTTCTGCGTGAACATCGACGCCGTCATTGCAGCGTTGCTCTCGAAAACGCATTGGCAGCGTTGCCGTTCGGGCGCATTCTCTGAGGAAGCTCTTGAGAGCGCTGCCTTTACAGCTTTCCTTTTCGGACGGATGGCCGGCTGCGCAGGCGAGATCGACGACCACATCAACCGCGGGCGCAACATGGATGCGCGCACGCCAGCTTCCCAATGCTCCTCTATCGTATAAGGTCGCATGAAGCCCTGGACGCTGGCTGACTTAATTTTCGAGGTTAACGCATGACCAAGCATGAACCGAAGATCGTCTGGACCAAGGTCGATGAAGCCCCGGCGCTTGCGACCTACTCACTCTTGCCGATTGTCCAGGCGTTTACGCGGGTTGCGGGGATAGACGTCGAGACGCGGGACATCTCGCTTGCGGGACGGATCCTCGCGAATTTCCCTGAAAACCTGACTGCGGAGCAGCGGCAATCCGACGATCTTGCATTCCTCGGTGAACTCGCGAAGACGCCGGAAGCCAACATCATCAAGCTGCCCAACATCAGCGCCTCCATCCCTCAATTGAACGCGGCCATCAAGGAGCTCCAGGGCAAAGGCTACAACATCCCGGACTATCCCGAGGAGCCGAAGACGGACGCCAAAAAGGAGATCAAGGCGCGTTACGCGAAGAATCTCGGCAGCGCCGTGAACCCGGTCCTTCGCGAAGGCAATTCGGATCGGCGCGCCGCCCCCTCCGTCAAGCAGTACGCGCGCAAGCATCCCCACAAGATGGGCGCCTGGAGCGCCGACTCGAAAACGCACGTGGCCCATATGAACGGCGGCGATTTTTACGGCAGCGAAAAGTCTGTCACCGTCCCCGAGGCGGGCAGCTTCCGCATCGAGTTTCTTGGCGATGACGGCGCCGCAACCGCGCTCAAGGAGAAAACGGCGTTCAAGGCCGGCGAGGTGATCGACGCCGCCGTCATGAGAAAGCGCCCCTTGCGTGAGTTCTTCGATGCCGAGATTGAGGACGCGAAGAAGAAGGGCGTGCTGCTCTCGCTGCACCTCAAGGCCACGATGATGAAGATCTCCGACCCCATCATGTTCGGCCATGCGGTCTCCGTCTTCTTCAAGGATGTCTTTGAAAAGCACGCCGCGGCGCTGCAGAAGATCGGCTTCAACCCCAATAACGGTCTCGGCGATCTTTATGCGAAGCTGTCGAAGCTGCCGGAAGCCGAGCGCGCCGCCATCGAAGCCGACATCAAAGCCGCGTACCAGACGCACCCGGAACTTGCGATGGTGAACTCGGACAAGGGCATTACGAATCTGCATGTGCCGAGCGACGTGATCGTGGACGCCTCCATGCCAGCGATGATCCGCGACTCCGGCAAGATGTGGGGCAAGGACGGGAAGCTGCACGACACCAAGGCGATCATCCCCGACCGCTCCTATGCGCGCGTTTATGAGGCCGTCATCGAGGACTGCAAAAAGCACGGCGCCTTCGATCCGAAGACCATGGGCACCGTGCCGAATGTCGGCTTGATGGCGCAGAAGGCCGAGGAGTACGGCTCGCACGATAAGACCTTCGAGATTGCGGCGAAGGGGAAGGTTCGCGTCGTCGACCAGACGGGCCAGATCCTGCTCGAACAGGATGTCGAGCAGGGCGACATCTTCCGCATGTGTCAGGTAAGGGACGCCCCAATTCAGGATTGGGTCAAGCTCGCGGTCAATCGCGCCCGGTTCAGCCACACGCCCGTTGTTTTCTGGCTGGACAAGAACCGCGGCCATGACGCCGAGATCATCAAGAAGGTCGAGGGGTATCTGCAAGACCACGACACGAAGGGCCTCGACATCCGTATCATGGCGCCGCAAGACGCGGCGAAGTTTTCGATCGACCGCATTCGGGCAGGCAAGGACACGATTTCGGCCACCGGCAACGTGCTCCGCGATTACCTGACCGACCTCTTCCCCATCCTCGAACTTGGAACCAGCGCGAAGATGCTCTCCATCGTCCCCTTGATGGATGGCGGCGGCCTGTTCGAGACCGGCGCTGGCGGCTCCGCGCCGAAACATGTGCAGCAGTTCCGGGAGGAAGGCTACCTGCGCTGGGATTCGCTTGGCGAGTTTCTCGCGCTTGGCGTGGCGCTCGAGCATTTGAGCCAGGTCTTCAAGAACAAACGCGCGGAAGTGCTTGCGGAAACGCTGGATCAGGCCAACGCCAAGATCCTCGAACATAACCGCTCGCCCGCCCGCAAAGTCGGCGAGCTCGATAATCGCGGCAGCCACTTCTACCTTGCTCTCTACTGGGCGCAGGCGCTGGCCGAGCAGACGAAGGACAAGGACCTTCAGGCGCGCTTCAAGCCGCTCGCGCAGACGCTTGCAAAGAACGAGTCGAAGATCCTGGCCGAACTGGCCGCGGCCCAAGGCAAACCGCAGGATATCGGCGGCTACTATCGCCCGGATTTCGAAAAGGCATCGGCAGCCATGCGGCCAAGCCCGACGCTGAACGCCGCGCTGGCTTCACTGGCCCAAGAATAAAAAGTGATCTTCAAGGTGCCGGGCGAGACCAACACAGACGACCTCGCCCGCTCCCGATGCCTGGAGCCGCCCCGACGACATCCCGCTGCCGCAAAAGCAAAACGGCCCGCTTCGCCGGACGCATTAGGAAATGAAGTCCTATTTCATAGGTGTGTAAACGCTGCCGACGAAGTAGTTGACGCCGAACGTCACAGCGTCAGCCGTGAGATTGCGATCAAATCTGGAATCAAACGCCGGAGTGAGGATCTCGTTGAAGTTACCGAAGTCGAAGTGACGATACTCAATCTTGGCGCTCCAGTTCGGAGCAAACTTATACTCGACGCCGCCGCCGAAGGTCCACCCGCTGATTCCCTCTTCCGTAACGCCCAGGGCCGGTGTGAATCTGTTGTCGTGCAGCCCAATGCCGCCATCGAAGAAGGCCCAGCCGCCCTTGATGTAGAAGAGAGCGGGACCTGCCGCATAGCCCAGACGACCCGTGAAATCGGCATAGAAGCCGCTATTCATGTCGTCGTGGAAAAGGGGCTCGACGTTGTTGAATGGGTGGTGGTTCAACGAGAAGCCGGTACCGCCGAAATCAGCTTCGACGCCGAATACGAAGCCGTTGAAGACGTTGTTGGCCTGCCAGTTGTAGCCGATCTGGCCGCCACCGATGACTCCCGAAACGGAGTCGGTAAACCTGGGATTGACTTCCCCGAAAATGTCAAACCTATCTGCGGTCTGCAAATCGGCCCATGCGCCACCGACGTGCGCGCCGATGTAAAGACCAGTCCAGAGCGGCGGCGGAACGAAAGCGACGTCTTTCATGCCCCCCGCATACATGTCCGCGGCATTGGCTGCGCCAGCTGCGCCAGCAAGAGCAACCGCTGCGGCAGCGAGTGTTTTCTTCATAGCGAGTCCCCTAAGTTTTTCCAGAGAACGCAAAAAGCAACGCTTACTCATTGATGAGAGAATGGGTGTAAGACCTGCACTCTGGAGCAATAGCGTGATTCGCGATCGCCGGTAGGACGCGAGCAGTATTTACACTAACAATGCAGACAAATGTTGCCCAAACACAACTAAAGCGGGTCGAGAATCCTCCGAAGTTGAAGGATTCGTAAATTAAACGGCATCCGATTCGGGGGTCTAGCTCGTTAGGAGGCTAAGCAGGGATGACAGAACCTTACTTATTGACCCTGCGCGAACAGGTTTCCGCACAGATGAGAGGAGGACACATCTCACCATTACCGGCATCGGAATGGCGAAGGTCAAGCATACCCCGAAAGCAGTTTACCGGCTTCTCTATCGCCGCGCCTGTATCGACATTCTAGCTATTACTACATTCTAGCTCTTATTGTTGATGTCAAAGTCGTAATAGAGAGTGTCCGCCTTGACGGACCAGTTCGGATTCAGCATCCATTCAAGCCCGGCGCCGATCGCCCAACGCCTCAAGTCGTTGCCATTGTTGGCTGAGAGAGTGGAGAGACCGCCTGCGATCCCAGATGGTTGCTGTTACTTGGTGATACAAAGAGACCCGGATGCGAGCGCTCATCCGTGAAGCTGCCAAGTATGTTGAATTTTATACTAACAGGCTGCAGAAAAAGCATGAAATCTTGGCTTCATCCTTCGACAAGCTCAGGATGAGGCTTCGACAGGCTCAGGATGAGGTCGCGTGTTTCAACGGCTTAGTCCTCATGGTGAGCTTGTCGAACCATGGGCAACATCGTTTTTCAGCACCCTGCTAAATGCAACCAATCCGCCGCCAATATGCGACTGTTGCGCCTCTCAAGTCTTGGCGGTCGCGCCGATTGCGAAGCGGATACCGGTCACTGCCGTTGCAGCCGCGAAAGGATGGGCGCCGGCAGGCGCAAAAGCCGTCCGCTGGCTGAAAGCAGGACGCACTGAACTTCAAGCCGGAAGACGGGCTGCCCATCCCGCTCGATGATTTGGCGCAAAACGATGCTGGCCTTCGTCAGTTCGGCGCGAGATGTATGCACTTCGAGCATGTCGTCGATGCGGGCGGCCTTCAGGAAGTCAGCGTTGAGGCGGCGCACCACGAATACGGAAGGCTCACCCGCAAACGCTCCATCCTGCAGAGCATTATGGGTAATGCCGAGGAGGCGCATATAGTCGGAGCGCCCACGCTCGCACCAGCGCATATAGGAGGTGTGATAAACAAAGCCGGAAAAGTCCGTGTCTTCGAAATAGACCCTGATTGGCAGGACGTGTCCGGATTCGGAAAGACGGCCGGAAAGATCAGCCCAATTCGCGCCGCTGGATTGTCTCGTCATAGACCGAAAGCCCTGCCCTCATCTTCCGGTATTCTCGAGATGAGCGTGTTTCAAGTCAACCGCCGCCGCTGATGCAGAAGAAAAAGGCGGGCTTCGGCGCCCGCCTGACATGAATGTGGGCGCACTCTAAGCCGCCTGCCGATTGACCCTCTGCATCGCGATCTTGTTCAAGAGTTCGTCGGTCTGCTTCTCCTCCTGGAGCGTCTGCTTGAGAAGTTGCGCGGCTTCCTTCAAGCCAAGTTCCTCGGCCCACGCGGAAAGCGTCCCGTAACGGGCGATTTCATAATGCTCCACAGCCTGCGCCGCCGCGATCAATCCAGCGTCCATGACGCCCCCGGACTCGGCCTCGCTCATGACTTCCTTGCCTTCCTCGACAAGGCCTTCGATGGCTTCGCAAGTGCGGCCGCGGGCGCTTTTGTCCATGATCTCAAAGACGCGCTGAAGGCGCTCAACCTGCCCTTCGGTCTGCTGAAGGTGATGTTGGAAAGCCTGCTTGAGCTCCGGAGTTGTCGCGTTCTTCGCCATTTTCGGGAGAGCTTTCAGGATCTGTTTTTCCCCATGATAGATGTCCTGAAGCGTGGAAAGAAAAAGTTCTTGAAGCGTGCGCGCTGACGCCATGGTTTCGGTCCTCTGTGAAAGGGTTTCTCTCTCCTAAGGGTATCCTCCGCCAAATTGTTCCACGTCGAAGTCTTGGAAGGAGGACGGCTTTTCGCCGGCCTCCTGAATATATTTAGCGGTTGGCCGAGCTGCTGCTACGCTCGAACTTGGGAGCGTTACGAAGATCCTCTTCGCTCATGCCCAGCGTGACGCGGTTCGGTGTGATACCGCCATTTTTCTGGAGGTAATCAAAGTCCACCGCCACGTTCTTTTCGCCAAGGCCGAGGAAGCCGCCGACGCCAATGACCAATGCGCTCACTTTGCCGTCTTTATCGATCAACACGTCCTTGAGCTCGCCGATGGACTTTCCGGCGGCGTTGTACACGCTCTTGTCCCACAGAGTTCCAACGAGCCACTGCCCAGCGGCTTGATTGGTTGTGAACCGGTTCGCGCTGGGGGCGCTTGTCGTATTGGGCATCGCCTCATGAGATGGATTCGCGGAAGGCGCGTTGGGGGCGATCGTGGTATTCGGCATCGCCTCATGAGATGGATTGGCGGAAGGCGCATTGGCGCCGGTTCCAGGCGCCTGTTGCGCGTATGCGGATGTTGACAGTAATACGGCTAGGGACGCCGCCGCTAGAGCTTTCATGGTCGGTTCCTCCGGGTTCAGATAAACGAGTTCTTTCCAAACCCATCGGTCCTCTGAATGTTCCGGCGGAACATTTGTGAAAAGTTTGCATTCACATTTGAATAACAGCGCGTTCTGGAGGATTTATGAGAGGCGTCTTGCTTTGGGCGATCGGAATCCCAATTCCACTTATCATCATAGCTTATCTGTTTCACTGGATATGATTTCATAAATAATTATTTTTGTCTTCAGCTTTGCTTCCAGATGGCTTTGTCAGCTCGGCGTCAAAGTCCCGGCCCCATTACCGTTCTTTCGTGCTAAGAAGTACGCATGAATGTGCTTCTTATCGGCGGCGGCGGCCGCGAACATGCCCTGGCCTGGAAACTAAGGCAGAGTTCTAAGCTCGAAACTCTTTACTGCTCGCCTGGGAACGCCGGCATCCTTGCCATCGCAAGGCACGGTCCGGCGGATATAAACGATCATGCGAAGGTGGCTGCATTCTGCCGCGAGGCGCGGATCGGACTCGTCGTTATTGGCCCCGAAGCGCCACTGGTGGACGGCCTCGCGGACGATCTGCGGAACGCGGGATTTGCAGTCTTCGGTCCCTCTGCGGCTGCCGCCCAACTGGAAGCGTCGAAGTCCTTCACCAAGGCGATCTGCGCCGGGTACGGCATTCCGACGGCGAATTATGGGCATTTTACCAGCGCCGAGAACGCGCTCGCCTATGCTCGCGCGCAAAGCGCGCCCCTCGTCGTCAAAGCGGACGGCTTGGCGGCCGGCAAAGGCGTCGTGATCTGCGAGACTTTGCCGGCTGCGGAGGAGGCGATCGCCGCCTGCTTCTCCGGCGCTTTCGGCGCGGCGGGCTCCTCCGTTGTCATCGAGGAAAAGCTCGTCGGAGAAGAAGCCAGCTTCTTCGTCATCTGCGACGGCAAGCGCGCCCTGGCGTTTGCAAGCGCCAAGGACCACAAGCGCGCCTATGATGGCGATCTAGGGCCGAACACGGGCGGAATGGGCTGCATATCGCCTGCGCCAATAATGACCGATGCGCTTTCGGCGCGCGTCATGCGCGAGATCGTTATGCCGACGCTCGACGCCATGCGCGCACGAGGAACGCCGTTCCAAGGGGTGCTTTACGCCGGGCTGATGATCACCGCGGAAGGTCCGAAGCTGATCGAATATAATGTGCGCTTCGGCGACCCCGAGTGTCAGGTTCTCATGCTACGGCTCCAATCTGACCTTTTGCCTTTGCTGCTTGCCGCCGCGCAGGGCGACCTGTCCGGCGCCGAACTCGCCTGGAGCAACCAGACGGCGGTCACGGTCGTCATGGCGGCCAAGGGTTATCCCGGCGATTACGAGAAAGGGAGCGTCATTCGCGGTCTGAATGAAGCCGGGGCAGTCGAGGGCGTGACCGTATTCCATGCCGGAACGAAGGCCGGCCCGAACAACGAAGCGCTGGCCCATGGGGGCCGCGTCCTCAATGTTTCTGCGCTTGGGCGCGATGTCGTCGAAGCGCGGTCCCGCGCTTATGCGGGGGCCGGCAAGATCCACTGGCCCGGCGGCTTTTGCCGGAGCGACATAGGCTTGAGCGGATCGCAGGGCGCAGGCGGCTCGTGAGCGCGACAATCGGGCTTGCGCTAGGCGGCGGCGGCGCCCGCGGTCTCGCCCACATCGCTATTCTGGAAGCCTTCGACGAGGCGGGCGTGAAGCCCGCCATGATCGTGGGCACAAGCATCGGCGCGTTGATCGGAGCAGCCTACGCCTCTGGAATGCCGGCCAGCGACATCCGCCGCTATTGCGGATCGGCATTCGGCAGACGAAGCGCGATCATCCGCCATGTCTATTCTCGCTGGAGAGGCCGTATCTGGGACATCTCAGGACCTTGGGCTCCCGCGCTCTTCAGGTCGGAGCGCATTTTCGAGCTTGTGCTGCCGCCTCACCTGCCGAAGACATTCGAGGGACTCAAGATTCCGTTCATGTCGGTCGCCACCGACTTCTTTACGCACAGCGAATATGTGAGCAGCACAGGGCCGCTTTTGCCCGCCCTCGCCGCAAGCGCCGCTCTGCCCGCCCTGCTCACGCCCGTAAAGCTCGATGGCCGGATTCTCATCGATGGCGGATTTGTGAACCCGTTGCCCTTCGATCTGGTGACCGGCGCCGATTTTGTGATGGCCGTCGATGTGAGCGGCGGAACGGCCGGGCCTGAGGGCGAACTGCCTCGCCCGGTTGAAACACTGCTTGGCGCTCAGCAGATTGCGCTTCGCTCCATCATCAACGCCAAACTCAAGCTTAACCAGCCCGATTGTCTTCTCAGACCCGAGGTCGGTCATTTTGCAACGCTGGATTTCAGACGGATGGATGAAATCCTTTCGGCCTCTTCACAGGCCAAAGAGCAAGCCGCCGACGCACTCGCCCGCCTCGGGGAGAAATCGAACTCCGCGCGCTTATGACCGCGCCAGAACCAGGGATCGCCCGACCGCCACTGGCTGCGGACTTGGCTTCGGCTGCCTCTCCCGGAGATGGGCGATCCTCCGTCGGACGAACTCCACGTGATCGCGCAAAGTATAGAGGTCCGGCGCAAACTGATCGGGAACCGAAATCCCCCACACCTTCTGCTCGATAAGATCGAGTTCCTTCTCCTTGCGTTCTATGAATTCCGGGGTGACGGTATTTTTCGCCAAGTCCCTTTCCAGGAGCTTCAGCGCGCGATACCAGCGGAGAATGCGCTGACGCATGCGCCAGTTATAGAACCCAGGCACCACCCTGAAGAGCGGGACGATGATGCCGATCACCGGCAGGAGCAGGATGAAGGCGCGGTCGAACAGGGTTGCAACCCAAAACGGCAGAACCCGCTGGAAGAATGTGGGGCCGGATTTATAGACGCGCCGCACGTCATCGGAGATCGAAAATTCTGGATCATCCGTCAAAGCCTCTGTCCCAAGAGTAAAGAGCTTCGACTCCCCTGTGGGTTTCAGCGCCGGCTCGCTTTGCGTTGCCATTACGACGCCCGCCAGAAGGGTCCTGAGAGCGGGATGAAGATCGTCACGAATGAGAAGCATCGCTTTCGTCGCCACGAGCGATGTATCGGAGGAGGGAATGTTTTTAGCGAAATCGATGACGCCCTGCCGCAGGGTCACGGCGCTGAGATAGGGATAGCGTTGGATAAGCGCGTCGGCCTGCGCCATGTTCATCAGTTTTATGTCGGGCTGCCGAAGCAGCTTCTGCACCGTCTTCGCTTCCGCGCCGAGCACGAGGAAGCCTGCGTCCACGCTGTTGCTGGAGAGAGCATCCGGATAGGCCGGAAGCTCCATCGCGATCAACTTCGAGTTTTCCGGCGTGACGCCGTTGGCGTCGAGAAGCTTCTTGGCCAGAGAGTTGGTGCCGCTGCCCTCCGGCCCGATCAGGATGCGCTTGCCTTTGAGCTGCGTTATGTGATCGATGGTCTGCGTCCCGCGATAGAAAATCCACACGGGTTCCGTCAGGAGACGGCCCATGGAGAAGAGCTGCGGCGAATCGATGTGATTCGAGAGGCCGCCCTGCACGATTCCGGCCTGCACATCCGCGTCGTCATCCTTCAGGACTTTGAGGTTGTCGAAAGACCCTTGCGACTCGCGCACCTCGAGCTTCACGCCCTTCTTCTCCACCTGCTCCTTGAAGCGCAGGGCCAGATCGTAATAGGGGCTGCCCGCGCTTGCGGCCGAAATCGCAAAAGACAAGGGCGGAGCCGGCTTCACATAGCGAAGCGCGAACCACACCGCCGCCACGCAGATGAGAACCGCCGGGATCAAAATGGCGAGGTACTCAAGTGAAAAGAAGCGTCTCATGGGTAACTCAAAGCCTCCAGGTACGCCCCGCGGAATCCTGCCTCGATTGCAGCGAGCGCTCACAGGATTTCCCGCGGATAAGGCATACCAGCAACTTAAGAATTCCAATACAGCTTTTCGGAGGCAAGCTCGCTTGAAAGCTTGTGGCCGATGGTGAGCGAACTTGCCTCCGGCTGTATTGGAGAGATCCTTCCTAAGGGGGGATTACGACATGCGCAATCGTTAATGATGGCGGGGGCGTCCGAGCGCTGTGTCTCTTGTGTACAGCCGATGCTATGATGCCAGCCTCCATCCCGATTATGGATAGGGCCGATGGCTACCTACGCCCCGCAGTCTCACCTCGAAACGCACGAGGTCACGAACGCGCCGCCTTCCTTTGGGGGGCGCAACCTTTATGCGGAAGATCGCGCGCTTCGAGAGGCTGCCCGGCTCCATGGCGGAGATTGGGTTGAGGAGCCTCTCCAGATGCTGGGGGCCGCCGCGGGGAGCGAAGACGCTTTGCAATGGGGAGAGGACGCCAACAGCTATCCGCCCGAGATTCAGACCTTCGACCGCTTCGGCAGACGGATCGACGAGGTCAAGTTTCATCCGGCCTACCATCAGCTTATGGCGCTCGCGATGAAGCATCGCATTCACAGCATCGGCTGGAGGG
>JBAVVQ010000043.1:0-5780 GCA_049697375.1 Rhodomicrobium sp. | reverse complement strand
CACCCCCATCGCTGCTTTGAGGCGACAGAGATTCAGAACTAGCCATCAAAATCAATGACGGAGGCCACTAGTACTGAGGGCGATATTCGAAGCTGGTTCTTGTCGCTGCTCGGAGTTAGGCAGGTGTTTAGATCCAAGTACGACGCGGCAGCGCTTGAAGAAAATTTTCTTCGTCATTTCGGCAATCACACGATTAAGGAGTCTCTCACCAACATAATGATTAGCGCTTTCGACTTAATCAACCGAGAGCCGATTTTCATCACGAATATGAGTGAAATGCTTCCTGGCATAGGCTCATACTTTCATGATTACACTTTTGCTGAGGCAGCTAGAGCGACCTCCGCGGTGCCGGTATACTTGGACCCGGCAGAGGTGAAGGTGGGCAATTTAGGAACTCAGCTCCTTATTGACGGTGGCATATTTGCCAATGATCCCACCCTTTACGCTTACCTCCAGGCATTGCGAATGGGGTTTCGTGAGGACCAGATATATGTGCTTTCACTGGGCACCGGGCGTCACTTCATTCGCCAGATCTATGAAAAGGAAGCTGCTACCTGGGGTCTAAAAGATTGGTTGGATCCAAGCAAAGATGTACCACTGTTTTCCGTTCTATTGGATGCGCCGTCAAAAGTCACATCTCGAATGATGTACAAGTGTTTTCCCAATAATTACTGCCGGATAGATGGTGAACTGCATGACTCAATTCAGATGGACCAAGCAACCAGTTCCGATATAGCACGGATTCAACACGCAGCGCTCAATATAATCGGGTCGCACGATAATCAAGATAAGTTACAAAAATTTGCCGATATCATCATCAAAGAGGCGACTGCCGCTGCACCAGTTCCAGACCAGGTCCCTAGTGCCGCTTAGGCGTGGAAATCCACTTTCAGTGGTAGCAATCGACCGGCGGAACCCTGCACCGCTAGCGCGGCTCACGAAGCCTTGTGCAGGATGCTAGCGTTCGAGAAATATTGCGGCAGCTTGACCTTCAGGAACCGACGTCGGGAAAAAGCGCCGACGCTTTGCCACTGCACACTTGGCGGCTGACTTTACGCCGAAAGCACGGCGAAAAGGGGACGCAATCTGGATCGCGAAAGCAAAGTTTTCCCACACCGCGGCCACGAAATGAAAATCGCGTTTCTCACCGCTGTGCGTAAAGCGCCGCCGTTTATCAGAATATTGAATCAACCAGACCCCTTCCAGGCTGCGGCCCAAGATCGCGAGAGCCTCGCGTCGCCGTCACGCCGCGGGCTTGCGAGACCCGCAGCCGCATTCTGAATGCAGGCGCTGGACGATGCGGCCGAGTTCCATGAAGTCGCGCTTTCGTGGCGAGGACTGCCGCCAGGCGAGGCCGACCTTGCGGTGCGGCTCCGGCGGCGCAAACGCCAAGACCTGGATCTCGCCCCGCCGCGCTTCGGTTTCCAGGCTGATGCGCGGAAGAAGCGTGACGCCCAATCCATTGGCGACCATCTGAACAATGGTGGAAAGGCTTGTCGTTCCAAAAGTATCGAGGTTTTCAACCTGCTTGAGATCGCAAAAGCTCAGCGCCTGGTCGCGCAGGCAATGCCCTTCCTCAAGGAGGAGCAGGCGGTCGTTTTCGAAGAGATCGGGGGTTGCGACGGCCTTTGGCGGCAGCGGCCGCGACGCCGGCAGCGCCAGCACGAAAGTATCCTCGAAAAGGACTTGCATCTCGATCTCGGGATGCTCGACCGGCAGAGCCAGCAAGAGCGCATCCAGACGGCCCGCGATGAGATCCTCAATCAAATATTGGGTTTGAGTTTCACGCAAATGCAGATCAAGGTCCGGATGCTCGGCTCTGAGCGAAGGGAGGAGCTTCGGCAGGACATAAGGCGCGATGGTAGGAATGACCCCGAGCTGCAGCCGGCCGGTGAGAACGCTCGCGCTGTGGCGGGCGTAGTCGGCAAGGTCGCGGATGCTGGCCAGGATCGAAGCGACGCGGCGCGCAATCTCCGCGCCCTCCGGCGTGAGCTTCGCGCCAGCTCGCGTCCTCTCGATCAAGACGGCCCCGATCTCTTTCTCCAGCTCCTGAATTTGCATCGACAAGGCTGGCTGGGTTACGGCGCACTGATCCGCCGCGCGCCCGAAATGCAGCAACTGGGCAAGCGCGTCAAAATAGCGAAGCTGACGCAAGGAGATATTCGCCATAAGCTCATCTTATCGTACCTTCAGATAATACGAATAGAGCGCGTTAGTCTAAATCTTTTTCCGTTCCGGGCCTCTTTCGCCGTCACGCCTCGGGCGAGGGTGAAGGCGCGGGCGCGATGGTCGAAATTGTCGCGGCCGCCGATGCCTTCGTCCCCTGCAAATTCATCGCGTGCACAGCGGAGGCTCAGCCCTGTTCCACAAGGCTGGCGTCGCGCAAGACCTCGATGACGGCGTGTTGATTGCCGAAGCTTGCTTGCTGTACGGCTCGAACGCCTTATCGGGGGCGTACGAGCGCGCGCGCCTGCCATTCCTGTTGACGGTTACGCCGGTGCGCCCCTACCCCGCGTTGACAGCGGGGACGCGTCTGCTTATTTCTGCTGCCAAAGAGGCGAAGGACGCTTCCCCCTTTAATGATTTCGGAAAAAGCCCCGAGGAAAAGCCACCGCCAAGAAGATAAGGCGCTCTGGCGGCGGTCCGCTTGCTTTGAGCGGCGCCTTTTCTCAGAGAGGCAGTGAGGCTCGGCTAACATGATTTCTCTTGGCTCGTTTGCAACCAAGATCTTCGGCAGCTCCAACGATAGGCGGCTGAAAAGCTATAATTCGAGAGTTCCGGCGGTCAACGCGCTCGAGCCCAAATTCGCGGCCCTGTCCGACGAAGAGGTGCGCGCCAAAACGGTCGAGTTCCGGGAGCGTCTCGCCAATGGCGAAAGCCTCGACGACCTGCTGCCGGAAGCCTTTGCGACAGTCCGCGAGGGCGCAAAGCGCACGCTTGGCCAGCGTCACTTCGACATGCAGCTCGTGGGCGGCGTGGTGCTGCACGAGGGCAAGATTTCCGAAATGAAGACGGGCGAAGGCAAAACGCTCGTCGCCACGCTCCCGGCGTATCTCAATGCTCTTCCGGGCCGCGGCGTGCACATCGTCACGGTCAACGATTACCTCGCCAAGCGCGACTCCGAATGGATGGGCGAGATCTACAGGTTTCTCGGCCTGACGGTTGGCTGCATCGTGCACGAGCTCGATGACGACCAGCGCCGAGAAGCCTATGGCTGCGACATCACCTATGGCACGAACAACGAATTCGGCTTCGATTATCTGCGCGATAATATGAAGTATTCGGTTTCGGAGATGGTCCAGTTCGGCAACCGCCCGCCGGAGCTTCAGGGACATGCCTACGCCATCGTCGACGAGGTGGACTCGATCCTCATCGACGAGGCGCGCACGCCGCTCATCATCTCGGGCGCGATCGACGACAAATCCGAGCTTTACAACACCATCGACACGTTCATCCCGCGCCTCGCGAAAGAGGATTTCGAGCTCGACGAAAAAATGCGCACCGTCGTGCTGACGGAGCAGGGCAACCAGCGCATGGAGGAAATGCTGGAGGAGGCCGGCTTCCTCAAGCCCGAAACCACGCTCTACGATGTCGAGAATGTCAGCCTGGTCCACCACGTGACCCAGGCGCTTCGCGCGCACAAGCTCTTCCTCAGAGATCGCGACTATATGATCCGCAAGGGCCAGGTCGTCATTGTCGATGAATTCACCGGCCGCATGATGGAAGGACGGCGCTACTCCGAAGGGCTGCATCAGGCGCTCGAAGCCAAGGAAGGCGTCGACGTTCAGCCTGAAAACCAGACGCTCGCGTCCATCACCTTCCAGAACTACTTCCGCCTCTACGGCAAGCTCGCGGGCATGACCGGCACGGCGCTGACGGAAGCCAGCGAGTTCTTCGACATCTATAAGCTCGAAACCCTCGAGGTTCCGACCAACCGGCCCATGATCCGCAATGACCAGGACGACTAGGTCTACCGGACAGCGAATGAGAAATACAAGGCGATCATCGACGTGATCCGCGACTGCGCCGAGCGCGGCCAGCCCATTCTCGTCGGCACGGTTTCGATCGAGAAGTCCGAGACTCTCTCGGCCATGCTGAAGCCGTTGAAGATCCCGCATCAGGTGCTGAATGCGCGTTACCACGAACAGGAGGCGCATATCATCGCGCAAGCCGGCGTGCCAAGCGCGGTGACGATCGCCACCAACATGGCGGGGCGCGGCACGGACATCCAGCTTGGCGGCAACGTGGCGATGCAACTCGATGGCTGGAAACGGGCGCGCGAGGCGGCAGGCGAAACGCCGGCGCCTGAGGAGATCGAGGCGGAGCGCGCGAAAATCATCGCCGATGTCGAGGAGAAGAAGAAAATAGCGCTGCAGGCTGGCGGTCTCTACGTTCTCGGCACCGAACGCCACGAGAGCCGCCGCATCGACAATCAGCTGCGCGGCCGGTCGGGCCGTCAGGGCGATCCGGGCGCCTCCAAATTCTATCTGTCTCTCGAAGACGACCTGATGCGCATCTTCGGCGCCGAGCGCATGGATCTCATCCTGCGTAAGCTCGGCATCAAGGAAGGCGAAGCCATCGCGCATCCCTGGATCAACAAGGCGCTCGCCAACGCGCAGAAGAAGGTCGAGGCGCGCAACTTCGACATGCGCAAGAACGTGCTGAAGTTCGACGACGTGATGAACGATCAGCGCAAGGTTGTGTTTGAGCAGCGCATCGATCTCATGCAGGTTGAGAATGTGGAGGAGACCGTCGCCGATATGCGCCAGGGCGTGGTGCAGGAACTTGTCACGGCGCATATCCCGGCCAAGGCGTTCGCCGAACAGTGGGACGTGAAAGGCTTGCGCGAGGAATTCAGGTCGATCTTCAATACGGACGTTCCCGTGGAGGATTGGGCTGCCGAAGAAGGGATTGCGGATCAGGAGATCGAGGAGCGTCTTCAGCAGGAGGCCGACAAGGCGGCGGCCCGCAAGGCAGCCGAGCTTGGCCCACACTCCATGCGCGAAATCGAGAAGGCCGTTCTCCTGCAAACGCTCGACCATCTCTGGCGCGAGCACCTTGTGACCCTGGAGCATCTGCGTCAGGCGGTCGGCTTGCGCGGATATGCCCAGCGCGATCCCTTGCACGAGTACAAGAGCGAGGCTTTTCAGCTGTTCGAGCAGATGTTGGGCCGCTTGCGCCGGGATGTGACAGGCCAGCTGATGCATGTCGTTCTGACGCAAAGGATGCCCGAAGAATACGCAGAGATGGCTCTGCCGCAGATGCAGGCTCACCATTTAGACCCCATGACCGGCGAAGACGAGTTCTTGGCCGAGGAGCTGGAAGCCGCCGCGGGCCCGAAATCGAGGCAAGAGCGGCGCGCAGCCGCGAGACAGGGGAATGGCGCGCCTCCTCAAGCAAGGAGGCCAGGCGGAGGCGCTCCGGCAGGCAGGCCACAGCAAGGCAAGGGACGTGGCCAGCATGGCCCCGCCTTGGATCCGGGCAATCCCGCAAGCTGGGGCAAGGTTTCACGCAACGCCCCCTGCCCTTGCGGCTCCGGCAAAAAGTTCAAGCATTGCCACGGAGCGATTGCTTCGGCGGCGGCTGAGTAGGGACATCGCGGGCGGCTGCGAGGTTAAGTTCGCCTCCAGCTTTGGCCTTGCAAGATCCAGGTAGCCAGTTGTCGCCTTGAAGCCGGTTGAGATTTTTGTGACCCGGTTGAACTCCCTGCGCGCCGCCGTGCCCGAAAGCGCTTCAGCGTTTATGCGAGACCCTGACAGGCGCGAGCGTCTGATACCGAA
>JBAVVQ010000042.1:0-7440 GCA_049697375.1 Rhodomicrobium sp. | reverse complement strand
TAACTGGCGTCAGCCCTCTTAATGTCATCGCCATAGAAGTCGCCGCCGGTCCAAAAAGCAGAGTGATTGGCCTGTCGCCCGGACTTGATGACGACTTTTTCGAAAGCGACGGCCAGTTGACGAAACGAGAAGTTCGGGCCGTTACGCTGGCGGCGCTCGCGCCTCGTCAAGGCGAGTTGCTCTTGGACATCGGCCTTGGCGCTGGCTCCGTCGCAATCGAATGGCTGCTCCGCCATCCGTCGCTCAAAGCCATTGGCGTCGAGGAGCGGGAGGATCGGGCGGCGCGCGCCATGCGCAACGCGCTTGCGCTTGGAGCCCCCGACCTGCAGGTGATGATCGGACATGCGCCGCAAGCGCTGACGGGGCTCTCGCCTCCAAACGCCGTGTTCATCGGAGGCGGCTTCACCGACGAAGGCGTTTTCGAAGCTGCGTGGACGGCGCTCCGGCCGGGAGGGCGCATTGTCGCGAATGCTGTCACTCTTGAAAGCGAGACGCGGCTCAAAGAAGCATTCGAGCGCCATGGCGGCGAACTTGTTAGGATCGAGATCGACAAGGCCGTGAAAATCGGAGGTTTTCATGGCTGGCGTCGGGCGATGCCGGTGACGCAATGGCGGGCGGTAAAGCCATGATCGTCGCTGGAATAGGATGCCGCCGCGGCGCAACCGCCGCCGCCATAGAGCAAAGCATCGAGGAGGCGCTTTCGGAATGTAGATTGGAGCGTTCGCAGCTCCGCGCGCTCGCCACCGCGGACGGCAAGAGCGATGAGCCGGGCCTGCGCGAAGCGGCGGCGCGTCTCTCCCTGCCGTTGATCCCGCTCGCGGAGCAAGACTTGGTTCGCGCCGCGCCAGGCGCGCTGACCCGTTCGCAGCTTGTGCTCGACCTGAAAGGAGTGCCGTCGATAGCGGAGACAGCCGCCCTCGCCGCAGCGGGGCGCAACGCCCGCCTGCTCGCCCCGCGCGTGTCCAATAAGGAGGCGTCTTGCGCCATCGCCATCGGAGAAAGTGAATGACCGTCCATTTCATCGGCGCCGGACCGGGAGCGGCGGACCTGATTACGGTTCGGGGACGTGATTTGATCGCGCGCTGCCCGGTTTGTCTCTATGCGGGCTCTCTCGTGCCGAAGGCGATTCTTGACCTTTGTCCGGCCGGAGCCCGCATAATCGATACGGCGCCCATGTCTCTCGATGAAATTATCGCCGAGTGCGTCGCGGCCACAAACGCCGGGTTGGATGTCGCGCGGCTTCATTCGGGAGATTTATCCATCTGGAGCGCACTGGGCGAGCAGACCCGACGGCTCGACGCGTTAGGCATCCCCTATACGGTTACGCCGGGAGTGCCCGCTTTCGCTGCGGCTGCGGCGGCTCTTCGCCGGGAGCTGACGCTACCGGAAGTCGTCCAATCGGTCGTGCTGACGCGCACGCCGGGCCGCGCCTCCGCGATGCCGCCCGCTGAAACGCTGGCAGCCTTCGCGGCGACCGGCGCCACGCTCGCCATCCACCTCTCGATCCATGTCCTGGAGAAATCGGTCGCCGAGCTTTTGCCCTTCCATGGAGCAGATTGCCCCGCCGCCGTCGTTTACAGGGCGAGCTGGCCCGAGGAGAAAATCATCCGCGCGCCTCTTGGCGACCTCGTGGAGGCGGTCGCCGCAGCAGGCGCCATCGAACGCACGGCTCTCATCCTGGTCGGGCCAGCGCTTGGAGCGGAGGAGTTTCCCGAAAGCTCCCTGTATAATGCTTCCTATCAGCGGCGCTACCGGGGCAGGCCGGAATGAGCGCGTCTCGCTTCCGTCTTGCCCACAAGCGAGCCCGCACGGCTGAAGACGGCGACATCGAGCGCGATGCCGGTTTCTCCGAGAGCGCGGGCGGCGGCCGACCACGCCGCCTCGGCGACAAGATCGCCCAATCGCGCGGCGGCTTTCGCATCGGCTTCCCGGGCGAGTTCCAGAACATGTTGCGCGGTATTCGCCTCGCGAGCCAAAGCGCAAAGTTCGATCGAGCCGCCCGCATTTCGAAGCAGACCCGCGAGCCACTCGTTATCGACACGACCGCGTTTGGAGTGAAGGTCGAGCAATCCTTGGCCGAGCTTGGTCATTTTGGCGAACCCCCCCGCGATCGTAACCCTCGGGATCGGGTGCTGCCTCAGATATTTAAGCATGCCGCCGACGAAGTCACCCATTTCGATCAGGGCTGCGTCCGGCAAAGCATGCATGCGCTGGATGGCGGCCTCCGACGCGGAGCCGGTTGCGCCTGCGATGTGCTCGACTCCACAGGCGCGGGCGACGTCGATGCCGCGATGGATGGAGTGAATCCAGGCGGCGCAGGAGAAGGGCACAACGATCCCGGTGGTTCCGAGGATGGAAAGGCCGCCAAGGATTCCAAGGCGCGAATTGAGGGTCTTTTTCGCCAGGACTTCGCCGCCGGGGATGGAGATTTCGACGATGAGGTCGTCCAGGGTCGCGCCACAGCGCCGGGCGGCGTCCTCTATGGCAAGCCGGATCATCTGGCGGGGAACGGGGTTGATCGCGGGCTCGCCTGGCGAAAGGGCAAGTCCCGGCCTTGTCACCGTCCCCACCCCGTCGCCAGCCCGGAACACGATCCCATCGCCCGGCGCGCCGCGGCGAACCGTTGCTTTCACGAGTGCGCCATGCGTGATGTCCGGATCGTCTCCTGCGTCCTTAACGATGCCGGCTGTAGCACTCGCACCATCGGATTCGCAGATCGCCACGGCGAAGGACGGCCTTCCGCCGCCCGGAAGTTCGATCTCCGCCATCGCAGGGCATTCGCCTGTGATGAGCGCCTCACAGGCGGCGCGCACGGCGGCGGCGGCGCAAGATCCCGTCGTCCAGCCCCGTCTCAAGGACGCGCCTTCGTCTGCATTATGTCCGTTGTCGCTCATGCGCAGCCCTGGCCTTCCGGCCCTTATATCATGCGTTTCTGCGGCACAGTGAGGGCCTATGACTGCTAACGGGAAAGCGCCAGGCTTCATTATAGCCGCGTCCCGATCAGGCGCGGGCAAAACCACGCTTGCGCTTGGCCTTATGAGGGCGCTGAAGCGGCGGGGCTTGACGGTGCAGCCCTTCAAGTGCGGTCCCGATTACATCGATCCTGCATTTCACAAGGAGGCCGCGGGGCGCGAGAGCTTCAATCTCGACACATGGAGCATGCGGCGCGAACTCATCAAGGACCTTATCGGCAGGGCCGCGGTTGGCGCCGATATTTGTATCGCCGAAGGCGTCATGGGGCTTTTCGACGGCGCGCTCGGGGAAGGCCGCTGCGGCAAAGGCTCGACCGCCGATCTGGCTGCTCTCACGGGCTGGCCCGTCGTTTTGGCGCTGGATGTTTCCGCGCAGGCGGAGACGGCGGCGGCCATCGCCTTGGGGTGCAGGGTTTATCGCGGCGACATCCACCTTGCGGGCGTTATCCTGAATCGGGTCGCAGGCGCGGGCCATGAAGGTCTCATCACACCGGCGATCGAGCGCATCGGGCTGCCCGTTCTCGGCGCCGTTTTCAGGCGCGAGAGCCTGGTCCTTCCTGACCGTCATCTGGGGCTGGTGCAGGCGAGCGAGCTCGCCGGTCTCCAGGGCTATCTCGATGCACTCAGCGAGGCCGTCACCGCCAATGTATCTTTGGACGCGCTTATTTCATGCGCAATGCCGGCCGCATCAATCGCAGCCGGGGCGAGTTCAGCCGGGAAACCGCCTATTCGGCCCCCCGGTCAGCGCATCGCATTGGCCCAGGATCGAGCGTTTTCCTTTGCATACCCGCACATCCTGCAGGGATGGCGCAGGGCGGGCGCCGAACTCCGGACCTTCTCGCCCTTAGCCGACGAGCCGCCGGATGCGGCGGCAGATGCGATCTGGCTGCCCGGCGGCTACCCCGAGCTTCATGCCAGCCTACTTTCGGGATGCGAGCGCTTTCGCAAAGGTCTGAAGGAGGCCGCCGCGCACGGCGTTGCAATCCATGGCGAATGCGGGGGCTACATGGTGCTTGGCGCCGGACTTGAGGACGCCGACGGAGTTCGCCATCGGATGACCGGACTTCTCGGCCTTGAAACGAGTTTCGCCAAAAGAAAGCTGCATCTTGGATATCGCCGCGCGCGCCTTTTGACCGGCTGCGCGCTCGGTGAAGAGCGTAGCGCCATCTTCGGCCACGAGTTTCATTACGCATCCGTGCTTGAGGTCAATGACGAGCCGCTCCTCGACCTCGCGGACGCCGCCCAGGCGCCCTCACCAGAAAAAGGCTCTCACAGAGGTTCGGTGACGGGGACGTTCTTCCACGCGATCGACGGCGAGGAGTGATCGGCGTTGGGCCACGAGAGCCCCAACTTGCTTTACGGCTGGTTAAGATTGGTTTTGTTTTGTAAAAAGGGCCAATAAGTATATATATAAGTAATTTTATAGAGATCCGCCCTGCCTCTCCATGGCGGCTCGCAAAAGCGCCGCTATTCGAAATGGCGCATGGGCAAATTTGCTGTAAGCAAGAGTAGCGAAGAGACCCACAACGCAGCCAAGGTGCGTCGCGAGAAGCAGTCCCATGGCTTGAGTCTCGCGCAAAGCCAAAAGCGCAAGGCCGGTGACAGCAACAGCAAATAAAAGGGCAAGAAATGAGTAATTCCTCGGGGCCGCGTCCATCGCCGGATCAGCCTTCGCCTTAATCCAAGCCAACCCGGCGGCCCCCGCGATCATGCCGATCCCGCCCGCTGTCCCCAACAGCACAGGCGCGCTGATAATCGGATAGGGCGCCAGCCAACCCAAGACATGATGATAGATGGCAGCCACTACCGTCGCCGCGAAACACAAACCGAAGCCGACGACCAGCGCGTTGTGACAAAAACGCCGGGCGGCGCCCTGTTCGCACTCTGCTCCTCCTCCGCGAAGGTTTCGCAACGTCAACGCATCGCTTAGCGCCGCCGGAAACGCTTTCCATGCGCGGCCGCCGCCGCTCTCGCGCCAGAAACGGAGAATGCCTGAAGTCAAAAGCGCCGCCGAAAACACCAGCGGCACAGTCGCCGCAGCAGCCAATGCTGGCCATGGCAATATGGCGTAGAAAGCGCCAGGACCCGAATGCCGCGCAAACAGAACGTCCCAGGGCACCAGGAGCAGAGCAAGAGCCGGCGATAACAGAACGCAAGCGAGCGCCAGCCGTGGCCGATCCCGCCAGGATCGCTTCCTCACTTCTGCGAGCGTCTTGGGGACGTTTACGGCGAAAGGATGCGGTGGCGCGTATTGGCAGGCCGGCAAGCAATCCCCGCAATTGTGACAGAGATGAGCCAGATAGACGAGATCGCCATCGCTGAATTCACGGCGGCGCTCAACGGCGCGGAACGTCTCGCAGAAGCCGTTGCAGTAGTTGCAGACTGTGCAAATGGTCAGGATGCGGCGAGCTTCAGCCAAGGACATGCCTAGCGGCCTCCTCTCCAGCGATACAGCCGAACACCGCGCCGATGGTCATGCCGCATCCTGCGAGATAACCCGTCCCGAGGATATTGGGCGCCATGATCATGCCCGCGGCGAATAGACCAGGGCAAGGGGCTCCATCCTCTCCTATGACACGCGCCCTCTCATCGACTTTGACGCCTTGGCAGGTGAAGGTGATCCCCGGACGAATTGGAAAAGCGAAAAAGGGCGGCCGGGCCACGCGGCCAGACTCCTTCGCCGCATCCTCCACAGGCTTCAAATCCAGGCCCAAGATAAGAGCCAATTCCGGCAGGGAGCCGCCCCGAAGTGGAGGAAGCGCAAACGGAGGGACTTTCTGGAAGCCATCGGCGTCAAGAATCAGCACTGCGCGACGCGCCGGGAGGTCCGCCACCAAACGGCCCCACGTGCTATAGCGGGTCGGCCCCGTGATTGCCGTTTCATCTTGAAATCGCTTTCCGGCAAGGTCAACCACGATGCCGTGTTCCATGCCATCGACCCGCATAACGATACCGCCGTCAGGGTCGGAGAAACGGGCATCGACGGCGACCAGATGAGCGGCTTCTGGATTTCCGACCGCCGCGACGCCCTGCGAAAGCAGCGAGCGCAGAACCTCGCCCTTAGCGAACGCTGTGCCGCGGTTGATGTATCCATGCGATGCGGTGTTTGCCTGCTCGCCGCCGCAACAGGCGATAATGGAGCGCGCACGGAAAGGCCCGGCGGCGCCATCCTTCAAGTGCACGGCTTCGATTGCGTGGCCATAAACAATTCGCACGCCCAACCGCTCGGCTATGGGGTAAAGAGCGTTAAGCGCCGCCATGCCTCCGCCGAGAAAAAAGGCGGTCTTTCGGGAAAACGGAATGTGTTTCGTCTGGAAAACGACGCCGTGGCGCGCCAGCCATGACGGCAAAGCTGCGGACTGGCGAACAAATTCATGCGCCAACGATTCATCGGACGCTTTTTGGGACGCCTTGGCAAGATCGCCCGTAAACTCGACTTCGCTGTACATACCTGGGAGCAGCGCCGAAGGCTCCGCGTGCATAATTCGCAGATTGCGCGAATGCCGGGTGTTGCCGCCCCGAAGCGCCCGGGGCGCCGCCTCCGCCATCAGCACCGAAACGCCCGCTTCGCGCGCGGAAATGGCCGCGCAAAGAGCCGCCAAGCCGCCTCCGATGACGAGGACATCTGCACTTGCGGGTTCGATCACCATTCACGTAAGCGACAGTGGACACAGCGCCCGCATGAACGCCGAAGATCTGGAACCATAATCAAACTTTGAGGCGCCAGGAGCGATAGAAGACAGTCCCGGCTCCGGCGCTGATGAGAAGCATGAAAGCGGAAAAAGTCAAAACCGTAGGCAGGTGAGCGGGAATCATAGTCCAGTCTGGCGTAACGATGGTAGCGCTATCGAAACCCTCTTGGCTGTTCGAACAGAAGGCTCCAAAGGCTGGGTCGCTGGCGATTTCGGCGTTTATGCGCCCTTGCAGCGCCTTAGCCGCGGATTGGTCGCCCGGCATTTGCGCCATATGGGCGAGAAGAGCGCGCGTCCCGGCCAGATAGGCATGGGAGCATTCGTTGAAAGGGCTTGATTCATCCGACAGGCTCCCAGGAACAAGACCACGGAAGCAGGTAAAATACTGCAGGCTGACGAAGCCTTCCAAGCGGCGCAAGGTCAGGTCGGTTACAGGTTGTCGCGCGGCCAGATCGAGAATGAGCGTGCGGTATTTCGCAATAACCAACATATCACCATGAGAGATCGCGGGGACGGCGACGCCAAGGACCGGTCCGTCATGCGGCGCGCCCCTATGATGCGCCGCGGCCGGTATGACTGCCGCTATCGCCGCAAGGCCAGCGCAGAGCCAAAACCGTAGCCGGAATGCGCACCTTGTCATCTCACCTCCTTCGGGGGGATGAGCGCGGACAAGGTCCAGCGCCTGCCATCGCTTGAAAGTTTGGCGCGGGACAAGGGCGCGATGTCAATGTGGCGCAACGCGCGCGGACCTGCGCCAAGGGCGCTGACGATGGCCG
>JBAVVQ010000041.1:0-3139 GCA_049697375.1 Rhodomicrobium sp. | reverse complement strand
CTGCATCGAGGCCGGCGCGGGTTCGTTCGCGGATAATGTCGGGCTCGAACTGTCCGAGCGCGCGGAACCTCTGTTTTTGCACGATCCCCAGCCATTCTTGGACGCGCTGTTGTCGAAGCTTGAAATTGGCGCCGTTGCCAGGCATGTCGCCGCATTCGTGGGGAATTCCATGCGATTGCGGCATCCCGGTATTCCACTACGCAAACACTCGTCTCGCCGGCTCGCCCGTCGCGGCAGGAAAACCGTTTTGCTGCAGGATCAGGTTTGCACCCGTGACGAACAATTCGCGGGATGGTTTACCGAGACCTTTCAGGTTTTGCAGCGCAACCGGATCAAGGAGGTGATCAGCGATCTCGTTTATGTGTTCGTCGATTGCGGCATTCAGTTTTTCTGTGAAGGTGCTCATTGCGTGCGGCTTTAGGAGTAGGGCGGCGCCATCAACGAAGAGCTCGTGTGAGCTTCTCCCTTCGCTTTCCGAAACTGCCCTCAACGCGTCGTAGGTAGCTGCTGGGAGCGTGTGCGCGGCGACGCCGTCAATATGCCGCTCGATTACATCAACTGGCATGGCCGCGGGTTCTAGTGCTTCGGTGGTGCTCATTGTAGTTCTTCCTCGGCCTCGGCTTTCCGCCGGAAAAGCTGCTGCATGCGCTCTTCTTGCTTCTGGCTGAGCTCGTGTGGCAAGCGCTTAAATTTAACGCGCTGACTTAAATTTAAGTTTTGCGGCGAACGTCGCCTTAAAAAAGTGAGCGCGAGTCGCAGAAGTCGCAATGTATGAGGGGATGAGAATCCACGTCATCCCTCGCGTACGTCGCAAAATTACTTCTTTAGTGAGTTAGTTGTTGTGTGTGGTTTTTGCATGTCCCCATACATTGCAACTCTTGCGACTTCGGTCTTGGCAACCGCCAATGCCTCCTGCCAGGTCGAGGCCTGTTGGGCACCGTCGACAAGAGCGTCGCGTGGTTGCGAGAGAGATACACCTGCGCCGAAAACGGCAGGAATTTACCCAGTCGTGAGCCAAGGCGGCAAGCCTTCGCGGTATAAGCGCATTTTTTCAACGATACGTTCGAGGGAAATGAAATGAGATACAGCGCAATCGACCTGTTGAGGTTGATCGAGACGGCCGAGCCAGTCGCATCCAAGGGCACGCAATCAACGATCCAGCCGCACTCGGCGAGGTGCTGCAGCGATTTGGCGTCGCCGCTCTTGAAGGCTGAGCAGCAGAATGACAAAGCGCAAGCGCGGCTCGGCTTGTCGGCGCCCGACACGGCCGGATCATAAAACCAACGTTGAGCCACCGGAGGCAAAGAGAAATGACTGACATCCTCCCCGAAAACATCAATCTCCAGTTCCTGGCGGAACAACAAGCACGCATCCTTAGCGAACTCGACTGTTTGCGCACCGAGCAGCATCACATACGCACCGAGCAGCATGAAATGCGCACCGAGCAGCATCAAATGCGCCAGGAACTGGCGCAAGTGTACAACGGACAAAATGAGATTGCGGCCGAGGTTGCCGCGCTTGGCGGAAACATGCGGGATGTCAAAGAAACGCTCGCGATTGTCGAGCACGACATCAGCGGGATTAAGATGCGCATCGAGCGCATCGAGCGGCACACGGGGCTCTTGCGGCCCGTCGGCAAGATTGGCTCCGATCCGGGCATTTAGTGGTGCGGCGATCGACTAGCGCTGGCGGCGCGGTAGATCGGCGCGCTCCTGCTTCATCTTAAGCTGTGCGTGTTCTCTTTCGATTTGCGCGCGTCTCAGGGGAGTCAATCTCACTAGCCTGCCAAACAAGCGCGACCGGACTAATTATCAGCATTGGCCGCGCTGCCGTCCCTGGTTCTGGGGCTGTGACGACGTCCCGTGCCTTGAGCCTTTGTGAGATGCGGGTCGCTTATTCGTCTTCGCCGCCGGTGGGGCATACGACCCTACTGCCAAGCTTTAAGTCAGTAACCACCAGCTAAGCTGGTGATACTCGGCCGTCAGCACCTCCAACGTCCGCCGGAATGTCATCGAAGCAACGGTCGTGGAATGTTTCCCAAAAGAGCTCGCCAGCTTGGCTTGCCGATTGAGCTTGTAGGCCGACTATCGGCTGACGGGGCTCCGGGCCGAGTCCGGAACTTGCCTCCACCCGTAACAACCTGCTGCCACAAATGTCCAATAGGTCACAGGCGAGTTACGGGGCAGCGCGAACCAGCTTGGGAGCCCCGCCCGTGCGAGGTTACGGAGCCACCAGCCATGGGAATGAGATGATGAAGGCAGCCGTGATGGATACCGCCGTTGACGTCGTCCTGAGGACATTAACGAAACCGGGATCCGGGTCCCAACGAGCGTTGCCGTACGCATCATCTCACCGGCAATTTGCGGCAAGGAGCTGCGCATGATCCGGGGCGTCTTTGCCGCCGGCCTCACCTTCTGCGCTGCGGTGGAAGTCCATGGCTAAAGCGTCAACCGGGCGCTTTAGGCCTCAGCACCCATGGTTCGGAGCGTTTGGATCGGCCCTTGCGCTACCGCTCGCCGCGCGGTTTTTCCGGCACAAGCAGATTTATCGCTCCAGCAGTCGTTTCGCCGCCAAACGGCGGCAGGAGCTCCGCGCCCTGCTTGCGCGTGGCGAAACCGCCTACCTCGCCGGCATCGGCATGGGCGGCTATCACAACAGCGGCATCGCTCTGGTGGAGGTCACGCCGGACGGGGGGGCGCGCATCATCTGCAACAACGAGGAAGAACGGTTCTCAGGCCGCAAGCATGCCAACCATTGGCCGGAGGCTGCGCTGGCGGCGCTGACTGAGACGCTGGAAGGGATGGGCATCGGGCCCGAGCGCATCTTAGCCTGGCTCGGCACCTTCGACTATCCCCTGCTTGTCAGCAACGGCATTCGCTCGATGATCGAGGAACTCCCCAGCAGCCGGCGCCTCCTGACCCAGGATCCCAATCCTGGATTTGACGAGAAAAAGTTCAAGGAAGGATTCCAGACGCCCTCCCGGCTAGGCCGGCTGTCCGGTCTGTCAGGCGACGTGCCGGTCATCGGCATGCCGCACCACGACAATCACGCCGTCTTCTCCTATTTGGTCTCGCCCTTCGCCCACGATCCGCAACCGGCGATGATCGTTGTCGCTGATGGGGCGGGCGATTGCGCCTCC
>JBAVVQ010000040.1:0-4136 GCA_049697375.1 Rhodomicrobium sp. | reverse complement strand
CAATAGAGGTGAGCGACGAATAGTAGTCCTTATAGGGATCGCCTCAGAATTCGGAATATAAAGCACGCTAAGGGTTAAAGCACAGCCTCGATGCCCTTGCGGCGGATGATATTCAGCATGGCAAGTGCAGGCCCGTTAGGTCGTATAGCACCGCGCTCAAGCTTGGAAAGATAGCCGGTCGTGATGTTGAGTATGGCGGCGAAAACGGCCTGGCTCAGATGGGCTTCTTCGCGTATGGCGCGAATTTGTTCTGGTTCGAGCGGCGCGGGTTTAGCGGGGGCTTTGTCGCCCAGGATGCGCATGGTGATTTTGTCGGCCGTTTCCTTGCGGAGAAGCGTGCCACGAAAATCCTGCGCCAGTTCAAGCAGCGCTTCGTCGATGCGGGGGTTACCCTTCGTCTTCTTCGTGGTCATAGTCTACCTCCTGTAGTCGGCCTTCCTCGATTTGCATATCAAGCGCGTAATCGGTTTGGGTCAAAATATCGGTCGCCGCAGTTTTAAGGTCGGCGAGCTGCTTGGGATCAATGTTTTCTCGTTCGTTCTTGGCGAAGCCGAGCAAAAACACGGCGCGGCGGCCTCTGCTATAGGCGATGAGGGTGCGATAGCCTCCGCTTTTCCCTCGGCCGGGCCGTGCGACGCGAAGCTTGATGAGCCCGCCGCCGAGCTCCGCAGCAATGAGCCCGCGTTCGGCATCGCGTATTGCTTTGGCGAGGGTGTCGTCGAGAATGCCTTCCTGACGCGCAAAGCGCGCGAAATATCGCGTCTTGAATACCCTCATAATCCCCCGCCAATGGACTATAGTCTATTGGATCATAGAAAGCAAGGGGCGAAATAGCAGATTCCGAAGGCCTGGCATATGGTGTCAAAAACGAACCTTTTTGCACCAAAGTCACAGCGCCCCGAAAAACGGGGTTAAGGGCCTGAATTCTTGTTGCATAATTATGGTGCGTAACGCAGTCTCGTTTTATCGGACTGTCTTACGGATTTTGCAACATGCTGGTGGGTTACGCCCGGGTCTCGACGCTTGAACAGGATGCCGCCTTGCAGCGGGATGCCCTGAAGCGGGCCGGGTGCGAGCGCATTTTTGAGGAAACCGCCTCGGGCGGGAAAGTCGATCGGCCTCATCTCGCCCGGGCGCTCGATCATATGCGCAAGGGCGATACCCTGGTGGTGTGGAAGCTTGACCGGCTGGCGCGCTCGATCGGGCAGTTGATTGAAACGGTGAACCGTCTTGAAAAGGGCGGTGTGCAGCTGCGCTCTCTAACCGAGAATATCGACACCGGCTCAGCGGGCGGTCGTCTGACTTTTCATATCTTCGGGGCCATGGCGGAATTCGAGCGCGCGCTTATTCGTGAGCGTACCCTGGCAGGGCTCGCCGCGGCGCGCGCGCGGGGCCGAAAGCCGGGCCGTCACAAAAGCCTGTCGGCGGATGATCTCAAGCTGGCTGAGACCATGCTGATGGATAAAACTTACACGCATGCCGATGTTGCGGAGCGGCTCGGTGTCAATCGCTCGACGCTGTTCAGAAACCTCAAGGCGGCACGGCAAGCGGAAGAAGCGCGGGCTGGCGCTCTCACGGACGATCAGGAATTTGCAGCCGTGGTGAAGCTGCTGGCGAAGGCTAAAAGCACCAAGCCGCTTATCGGCAAGCGCGCGATCGCGGAGGCCTATGATGCCGGCATCGAAAAAGGCCTGGCCTTCGGCACCCTCGATGAGTTTAAGGAGCGCCTCGCCGAAGCTGCCAAACAGGGGCGCATTCAGCTCGAACGTTGCGACGTGGCGGGGGTGGTGCCCAAAGCGCTTCTAACGCGCTCCAGACTGCGCCTAGGCCGCGACGAACGGCATCTGATCGTCAGGGAGGATTTATAATCTATCTCACCAAACGTGACCCGGTGAAAAACATGGCGCGCTTCTATGCGCTCGATCTTCAGCCGACGCTCTTTGGCGGTTGGGCCGTTGGTGAAGGGGTGGGGCCGGATCGGCGGGGCAAGGGCGAAGAGCCTCTATGGCGAGAGGAGGTAACCGCGCACGTCCTACCCAACCCCGCGCTGCCCTCAACTCGCCGCGAGATACAAGCTGTTTTGGAAGTGTGCAAGCCCGCCGTCGTGATCCATATGCAAATGAGTAAGCACAACACGCTTCACGTCGCGCGGGCCGATTCCGAGAGCTCGCAACTGTGGCCCGATCTCCTCGTCACGCTCAATCCGAAAGACGACTTCCCATCGGACATAAGGGTGCAGTGATCTGCCGGTTTCCAGGAGGTGCGTTCCCTGACCGGTGTCGACAACGATGATGCCGTCGCGATGCTCGATGACCCACGCGTAGGTGGGCAACCAATCAGTCCAGTTACGGTCAGTGAAGATTGCGAGCCGGCGCGCCAGACCGTGTCCGCGCCCTTCGATTTGCGCTGTCTTAATCCGAACGAAGCCAGTTTGAATGGCGTGTATCTTCATGGAGAGCCTCATCGACGCCGCGGCGACCCGCCGGGGTTGGGGGCACCTCAAGGTTTGTGCGCCAAACAACGCTAACTCGGACAAAGAGCGAACGTCCGATCACGCGACCAGCTTGAGGCGACTTCTCGCAGTATTGAGGGGCCGGAATCCGTCCACGGCGATGGCGGCCCGCTCCCACAGGTAGTCACCGGTGAGGCTGATGCAGCGTTGAAGCCGGGTCGCGTCCTCGATCGGATCAGCGCCAGACACGGCCGGATCATAGAACCAGTCATCGTTGGCGATCTCGAAGCGTGCCGCGATGGCGAGCATATTCGAGAAGCTCCGACACGCCGAACAGGATGAGGAGCACGCCGACGATCACCTCAAAAGCGGCAAGCATGCGCACCAGATTGCTCAACGGCACGATGTCGCCATAGCCCACCGTTGCGAGCGTGGTCACGGAGAAATACAGCGACTCAAAAAAGGTGAGACTCCGGTATTCATCCCCGATGCGGAAATGGTGAAGGGACGAACCGCGGGAGATGATGCCGTATACGGCGGCGAAGGCGATTACCACGATTGCGTAGAATGAGAGGAAGGCAAACGCCGGGACGGTGAGCCGCGAGATGCGCGTCAGGAATTCCTCCAGAAGAAGCCCGATGTCGATGAGGAGCGTTGCAACAGCATGGCTGGAGGCAAAGACAATAAGCCCGATCACGCCCATTGCTGCGAGGAGCGTGACATCGGCGTTGACCCTGCTCTCCTCGATGCCGAACAGAATATAGACGCCAAGGCCCACAAGCCAGATTGGAAGCTGCCACAGAAAGGCGTGGAGAAGGCCCTTTCCGTCCTTGATGTCCGGATCCGCGACATCCTTGCGGATCGCGTCCCTCCGCCACCAGCACCCAGCGATGAAGAGCAGGATCGGCGTCGCAAAGGCGATTCCTAAGGTAACCTTGCCGAACGAGTAGAAGAGCGCCTCCACGAACAAGGCGAAGATGGACGCGTAGACCGCGGCGAGGCTCGCGAAAGAGATGAGAAACAGACCGCTTTTCGGGAAAAGTTCGGCGATGGCGATCATCGCAAAAGCTGCCGAAAGCAGGATTGAGAAAAAGAGGAAATCGGGCGAGCCCGCGACGGATATGCCGACGACGGCCACAAATCCTAGGGAAAGCCCAATCAGGACGAGCCTTCGCGTTCTTGTCATGGTTCCGCACGCTCCTTGGCGGCCGGGCGATGTTACCTAATGCAGGCCGCCGCCTTGTCCGTGCACTCGATGTCGTTCTCCTCGGCGGTGCGGTCCACAAGCTTCGCGTACTCGTGGAAACTCTTCGTGGAGGCGAAGCGGTCCGGCTTCAGGATCAACTTGCACTCCAGGAACTGGACCTCGTGCAATGGCGTCCCATCCTCGTACTTTCCGGGCTTGAGATCCGGCACACGGTCGGGGAACGCGGACAGCTCTGACTCGCTGGTGTGTTTCTTCGCCATGGTCGTCCTCGATCAGTATGATTATGGTCAACGGTTAGGAGGTGCGGTCGGTGTCTCACTTTGCGTTTCTCCATCGACGTCTTGCGATCCGGTTCGCCAGTCCACGGACAATCACATAGGAGGGAAAGGCCAACCGTGGCACGGAGTTTCGCACGATGCAGGACTACATGGGCCACAAGAACCCGAGGCACACCGCGCACTATACGCGCATCTCCGG
>JBAVVQ010000039.1:0-3220 GCA_049697375.1 Rhodomicrobium sp. | reverse complement strand
TTCTCTCTCGATGACGTCAAGCTCAAACCCGGCGACGATCCGGCGGCGGCAATCAACGCGCTGGCCGATCAGGGTGTGTCGATGGTGATCGCCGACCTTCCTGCCGATCTGCTGCTGAAGGCGGCTGATGCGGGGCGCGCCAGGGGAATGCTGTTCTTCAACGCAGGCGCGACCGACGATAGGCTGAGAGAAGAGGATTGCCGCGCCAACGTTATCCACGTCGCGCCGACGCGCTCGATGCTGGCGGACGGGCTCGCGCAATACCTTGTCTGGAAGACTTGGCGGAAGTGGTTCTTTGTCGTGGGCTCGCACGCGAAGGACAAGCTGTGGGGCGATGCCCTCAAGAGATCGGCGACACGGTTCGGCGCCAAGATCGTAGAGGAGCGAACCTTCGCCGATACGGGCGGCGCGCGGCAGACGGATAGCGGCATCGCGCAAATCCAGCGCCAGATTCCGTCGTTTACGCAAGGCGCGGCGGATTACGATGTGCTTTTGACGGCCGACGAAAGCGAGGTCTTTGCGGCCTATTTCCCTTACCGGACGTATGCGCCCCGGCCGGTGGCGGGATCCGCGGGCCTTGTTCCCACAAGCTGGGATCCGTCAATGGAGCAGTGGGGCGCGACCCAGCTGCAGAACCGCTTCATGAAGAAGTTCTCGCGGCGCATGACGGCGCTCGACATGCAGGCCTGGTCGGCGGCGCGGATGATCGGCGAAGCGGTGACGCGCACGAAGTCGGGAGACGCTCAGACCGTCCGCGCCTATCTTCTCAGCCCGGATTTTGCGCTGGCGGCTTTCAAGGGACAGAAGCTGACGCTTCGCCCCTGGAACTTGCAGCTGCGCCAGCCCATACTCCTGAGCGACGGCCGGAACATCACGTCGATTTCTCCGCAGGAAGGCTTCCTGCATCAGGTCTCGGAGTTGGATACGCTCGGCTACGATCAGCCGGAAACAAAGTGCGCGCTCTAGTGTCCCGTCTTCGAATTGCCGCCCAGCTTGCTGCGCTCTCGTACGGCAATTCGGAGACAAAGGGACACTAGCAGAAACAAGGAGCTAGTGTGGCTTATGTCTCGCAATTGCCTATATGAGCGTGACGTTGAGGGTGTAGGCAATTGCGAGACGCCACACTAGTGATGGCAGCGGAGGGAAGGGCATGATACGGGGCGCCGCCTGCGCGTTCGCATTCGCGACGGCATTTTTTGGGCTCTCGGCCCATGCTGCTTTCGCGGCTGAAGCCTATATTTCGAACGAGAAGAGCAATACGGTTTCTGTGCTCGATACGGACAAGATGGAGGTCACGAAAACGATCAAGGTGGGCCAGCGCCCGCGCGGCATCGTCATGAGCAAGGACGGCAAGTTCGTCGCTGTCGCCGTTGGCGATGATGACACGATCCAGACCATCGACACAGCCAGCAAGGAGGTTACGGGCACGCTGCCATCCGGCCCGGACCCCGAGCTTTTGGCTTTTTCTCCCGATGGCAAAACGCTCTATGCCGCCAATGAGAATGACAACACCGTCACTCTAATCGATGTGCCGAGCCGCGCGGCGATTGGCGAGGTGCCGGTTGGCGTCGAGCCGGAAGGCATGGGCATCAGCCCCGACGGAAAGATCGTCGTCTGCACCTCCGAGACGAGCAACATGGCGCACTTCATCGACATCCAGGCCAAGGACATCGTCGCCAATGTGCTCGTCGGTTCAAGGCCACGCTATGCGGAGTTCAAAAGCGACGGCTCGGAACTCTGGGTCTCCGCCGAGGTCGGCGGAACGGTCAGCGTCATCGATCCCGTGAAGCATGTCGTGACCAAGAAGATAATGTTCGAAGTTCCGGGGCTCAGGCGCGAGGCTATTCAGCCTGTCGGTATCAACATCACCAAGGACGGCAAACTCGGCTTTGTCATGCTCGGCCCGGCAAACCGCGTTGCGGTCATAGACGGCGCCACGCATGAAGTGCTCAAGTACCTCCTGGTCGGCCAGCGGGTCTGGCACGGCGCGTTTACGACCGATGAGAAATATCTGCTGGTTACGAACGGGATTTCGAACGATGTTTCCGTGATTGACGTCGCAGGTCTCAAGGTGATCAAGTCAATCCAGGTTGGCGAACTGCCCTGGGGCATCGCCATGTCTCGCTGAATATGTCACGCCAATGATGGACACTTTTGCCGGCACGCCACTGCAAGACCCCGCGCCAAAGACTGCGCGGCAGAACGTAACGTTCGCGCTGGAAATAACGCGCTTGAGCCACTCCTACGGGGCGCGCAAGGCTCTGGATGACGTCTCGATCAAGGCGCCGCCTTCCACATTCGCCGTGCTGCTGGGTCTGAATGGCGCGGGGAAAAGCACGCTGTTCTCGCTTATTACGCGCCTTTTCAATGCGCAATCGGGCGAAATCCGCATCTTTGGCCACGATCTTCAACGCGAGTCCGGCGCTGCGCTGAACCAGCTTGGCGTCGTCTTTCAGGCGCGGACCCTCGACCTCGATCTCACTCTCGCGCAGAACCTTCGCTATCACGCGGCGTTGCATGGCATTGGGAGCCGTCAGGCTCGGCTTCTCAGTCAGCGGCTTTTGGAACAGATAGGGCTCGATGGGCGCGCTCATGATAAGGCGCGCGATCTTTCGGGCGGCCAGATGCGGCGTGTGGAAATTGTCCGCGCCTTATTGCATAAGCCGCGGCTTCTCCTGCTCGACGAACCGACAGTCGGACTCGATATCGAGGCCCGGGCCGATATTTTGCGGCATGTCCGCGGTCTTGTCTCAGCCGAGGGGCTCAGCACGCTGTGGGCCACGCATCTGATCGACGAGGTGGCGGAGACCGACACCGTTATCGTTCTGCACCGCGGCAAGGTCCTGGCCCAAGGCATCGCCGCCGACATTGTCAGAACTGCGGGCGCCCGCGATATCAAGGATGCATTCAGCCGGTTGACGGGAACCGCCGTTGCCGACGGCTCGTAACAACCGCTGGAGCTGGCGTTTTGTGTGGCCGGCGCGATTGACGGCATCTTTCGTCTCCGCTTGCGTTTGCGCAGATCCTAGGAAAAAGCGCCTTGCCAACAGGTTAACGGCAGTAAGTCATTGATATGGTTGATGATAAACAGGATAGCGATTGCGCCGTCCGCGGCTGCGAACCGCGCATCATAGTTAAAAAGCGAAGTTGGAATATATTTAACGGACTTTTGCTCGTCCCAGTAAATGAAATAATTCCGGCATTAAATTCTATTTAATGG
>JBAVVQ010000038.1:0-7608 GCA_049697375.1 Rhodomicrobium sp. | reverse complement strand
CGATCGAAAGGAGCGCAAGATGCAGTTCGCAGCCGGGATTCGGCGCGGCCCCCTTAAGCACTGCGGCGACGGCAGCGTCAGCGCCCTTCAGCGCCTCAAACGAAAGTTCCGCCGGTGTATAAGCGTGTTGCAGCGGATAGACGATCTTTTCGGGAAGCCCGCCTTCGGGAGTGTTGCTCGCATCCGCCCACTGCCGCAATAATCGGCTCACCCGATCTTGCTCCGTACGGTAATCGGGCGGCTCTGGCAGTGAGCCGGCTTTACGCAGCAAATTGTAAATCAGGGTCAGGCGGCAGCCTGAGGTAATGGGAAGGACCTCATGCAAGCAGTCGGCGTAAAACGCGGCAAAAGCTGCTTCGCTTGGGTCCCCGCGCCGCATATCGAGCCTTATTTCCCGGCCGTAGTGGCGCACCACGAGTTCGCCGCCCGCGTAGTTCGAAGGCAGCACGATAACAAGGGTGGCGAACATGCCTGCCGACTTTTCGGTATCGCGGTGGCTTACGAAAAAATCGCCCTCACCGTAGACAAGGAGCTTATAGAACTCGGCCTGCACCGCACCGGCTACGCCCAAGCCCTCCGCCGCCTTGGCAGCCATCGCGTTAAGGCTTTGCTCCCAGTGGCGGCCGCTAATGTGAACCCGCGCCGCCTCGATCTGCCATGTGCGGCGCACCTTCTCGTCGAGCACCGTTTCCTCGCCGCGGCCGTATGGTGCGCGCTCCGCCACAGCGATAAGGGCTTCGGCCTGAACTTGCAGTAACGGCAAGGCAACCTGACCCACTCCATCCACCTCCAGGCGCGGAGAAAAGATCTCTTCGGTTCCAGCGACATAAAAGTCGCCGGGGCGCTCCACCCCGCTCAATAGTGCGGCCAGGTCAGAAGTGATGGTAGACAAGAGCCGGCTCCTCTTCCAAGATTTGTTTTGATCCAAAGGATTATTCCGTTGGAGTGGGAGGAGCAAGGAGCTCGTGACGGCAGTACGCATGACTGGGTACCGGGACCCGCTGGAGGCACAAACTGGCTTTCGGCCAGGTACAACCACTTGGAGGCGTGCTCGCATTACATAATCCGTGATAAGGTACCCTAAATTTCGCGTTATCCCACCGCGGTGGCCAAAAGACCAGCATGGCGTATGCCCCGCTTGGGGGGTAAGCTTAGCAAGCTTTTTTAGGAACAGGAGCTATGACAACCGTAGCAGTCGAAAGAGCCCAGGAGGAATTGCCGGAGCTTATTCAGCGGGCTCTCAGAGGCGAAGAAATCGTTATTACAGCGAGCGATCAAAAAACGTCGGTCCGGTTGCTCCCGGCTGGCTTCAACGAAGCGGTAGCCATCAAGCGCGGCTATGGGTCTTGGGCGGGGCAATTCGAAATCACGGATCGCTTTTTCGAACCGCTCACCGATGAAGAGTGCGGATATAAGGACGGACAAGCGGGCGAATGAGAGTTCTGCTCGATACGCATGCGCTTTTGTGGTGGTTGCTTGGAAACCGGGGGCTGCCAGCCAACGTGCTGGCGGTGCTGGCGCAAACAGGCAACAGCATCACCGTGAGTGCGGCCTCGGGATGGGAAATCTCAACCAAATTCCGTCTTGGAAAGCTTGCGGTACCGCGCCTTCTTTTGGTTGGACCGTGCTGCCGGTGACAACGGGCCACGCCCAGCTGGCCGGCCTTCTCAAGGGCAATCACAAAGACCCTTTTGACCGCATGCTGGCGGCGCAGTCGCTTCTGGAAAACATGTCCCTGATCACGAATGATCCCGCCTTCACCGAGTTCCACGTCAAGACGTTCTGGTGAAGGATACTGAACGGCGTAGCCGCGTTGCGAGCTTGGGTGGCCAGCGCCAGCGGCGCCTGCCGTTTGCGTCATTTTTGGTCGCTGAGTTAAGTTAGCTACAACATTTTACGACATGAGTGGTACGCGTGCGCATAACGCATTGTTATAAAGAGTGAATTTAGACGTATCGGTCCAATCCATCATCGGCGCCACGCAGAAGCGCCAAGGACTGTGTTCTTTTGTTTCGATGAGTTCCTTATCCGTCATCGCCGTTCAATTTTCCCGCCCCTTCTCGCGCGCGTTCTGGTCCTTGAAATGGTTTACATGAGAAATCCGCCAAGCGCACCGTTTGCCTCGCAGGCGACACGGTCTGTCATTTTCTTTCTGATGCCTTTTTCGTCTCATAATGCTCCGTGCTATTCCACCGATATAATAAGCGTCCGCAGCGCGGCTGGGAGGATAAGATGGCCAAAGCGCGTATTCATGTGAGCCTCTCGCTGCCGAATGGCGGCCGCCTCGATGAAGCCGATATCGCGCTCATCGAAACCATGCACAAATGCCGTTCGATCCTGGGCGCAAGCAAGCTCATGGGCTTTTCCTATCGGAAGACATGGCTCATGACGGACGCCCTGAACCGGACATTCGAAACGAAGGTGGTCGAGACCTTCCCGGGGAGGCGTGGCGGCGGCTCGGAAGTCACCGTATTCGGCCAGCGGCTCGTCGCTCTCTTCCGCTCCGTCGAACGCCGGTCCTCAAGCGCCGCTGCCGCCGCCCTTGGCGAATTGACGACTTCCCTAAACTGGTCCTTCGAGGCTGAAGAGGCGGGCGAGGCTCAGGAAGCGAACAGCCACTCTTGATCATCGCCACAGGTTATCTGCGCCCAAAAGCCAGTTTTCCCCGCTTATGAAAGCCTCGCAGCGCGCGCCTTCTGCGAGGCGGGCGAATCAGCCCACCCCTCGATGAGCTTGCAGCCGCAGGTTCACCTTGAGGGATGGCATGGCGCGGTTTTCATTATTCCAGGCGTTTGTATTTTCGGCATGTATTTCATTCTCGGCCCCTGTTTTGGCCGCGCAGGATGGCTGCTCCTCACAGCTCTACCGGGAGACCGCTCCTGCGATCAAAACCGAAGCGCTGATGGCGCAGACCCATCCCATCTGCTTTTCGGAGATCGCCGTCTTATATTCGGGCGTCTCCCGCACGCCGCTCTGGTCGGCCGAGCATCTGACCCCGGCCAGGATAGAGCACGCGAAGAGCCTTCGCAGGCTTCGGTCGAATGCCTTTCACGAAGAGCCGAAAGTGCCGGAAGAGGAGCGTTCCGAGCTTTCCGACTACCGGCGCAGCGGCTTCGATCGCGGGCACATGGCGCCGAATGGAGATATGTCGACCCCCGAAGCTCAGGAAGAATCCTTCTCGCTCGCCAACATGGTCCCGCAAGATCCCTGCAACAATGAAGTGTTGTGGGAGGGCATCGAGTCCGCGGTGAGGGACATCGCGCTTGGGGGCGATGACGTTTTCGTCGTCACTGGCCCCGCCTTTGTTGGAGCCGAGCTGCAAAGTCTGAAGGGCCGCGTGCTCGTGCCCACCCATATTTACAAGGCCGTCTACGTGCCCTCGCGCAACGCCGCCGCAGCCTATTTCGCGCCCAATGACGACAGCCAGAACTGGGAGACGCTTTCCATTGCGGAACTCGAGAAGCACATTGGCATCGATGTCTTTCCTCAGCTTGACGGACAAGTGCGGCGCCATGCTATGAATCTGCCTGCTGCGACACCACATTTCGGATGCCGCCTCCAGACCTCGGAGGCTTCTCAGCAACGCTCCGGCCAGGGACGATAATGAATTTTGTACCCTTTAAGAACGAATGCGACGCCGTCACGCTTGGCGATCTCAAGATCGAGAACCGCGAGGATCACATTGCGATTTACGGCAGACTGGCGCTGACGCGGGACCGCGCCGGGCTTGAAGCGGCCAAGGCGCTCCAGGAGCTATTCAGGAAGATCGTGCACGAACTTGAAAACGGACCCGATCTGCCGGTCAAGGTCGCCTCGGCGGAGCCGGCCGGGAAGGTGAAGAACCCGTTCGGGGTCGCTTGAGCAGACTTTGCCGAACGCGCCAACGGATCGCGGCGCCGTCATCCCGGAAAAGCAAAGCCTTGTCTGGGACCTAACACATTGAAGCTCATGCCCTTTTTCGATCCCGCCTCGCGCTTCGCTTGGCCGGGATGACGAAGCTCGGAGCGGGGGTCTTGCCCGCAGCTCCGCAGCCAGGCGTCCCCTTCCGTTCGCCGCCAAGATAGGCGTCGTCGATCTGCACATCGCCCTTGAGCTTATAAGCCTTGTTGCGGTCCTGCATCGCCGCCATCAGTTTGTGCTTTATCGCCCAGGCCGTATCGTATTTCACGCCAAGCTGGCGCGACAGCTCAAGCGCGGAAATATCGTTTTTGCTTTGCGTCAGAAGATAAATGGCGAGGAACCATGTCGTCAGCGGAACCTTGGACTTGTGAAAGATCGTGCCTGCTTTGAGCGAGGTTTGCGTCCGGCGCGCCGAGCACTGGTAAAGCCGCCGCCTGACGCAATAGCTGTGCTTGCGGCCCTTGCATTTCGGACAGACAAAACCCCGCGGCCAGCGCTGCGCCCGAAGCGCCGCTTCACAGCTTTCTTTGCCGCCATACTCCGCCTGGAACGCCGCCAAGCTCATCCCCTTCTGAAACTGCACCGGATTGCGCGCCATTATCGCTTCTCGCCTCGCTTAAGTCTTTGCTCTAAAAGAGATGGCGGATATGTGAGGGTAATCAAGTTCCGGGATGGCGGCGGCGGCGATCCCTTGGCGCGTCAGGCGATTGGGTTCGCCCGAAGATCGCTATAATTGGGAAAGCTTTTCAACGTCTCGTCATTCCGGGTCGGCTCCAGCAACGGCAAGATCCGCCGCAAAACCGCATTCATAAGCGGAGAGGCATGCCGGATGTAGAGGTCGAGCGGTTCGAGGACGTGCCGCATCTGGAGCTTTGGGCCATAGCCGAGGCTCGTGCTGACAATGGATTTGAAGCCGTTGGCGATCGCCCAGGAAATAATGTCCCGCATCACAGTGAAGTAGAGATGGAGCTTCAGGGCGATCGAGTAGTCGAGACCCAGATATTCGCCGTAAAGCGTCTCTCCCTCAATCATGCAGAGTGAAAACGCGATGAGTTTCCCGTTCTGCCGCCACAGGAAAAAGCGCGCCTTATCGGGCATTCGCTGACCGATCTCTCGAAAGTAGGATTTCGTGAGCTTCTCGAACTTCAGGTCTGAGCGTTCGTACACCTGCTCGTAAAGCCCATACATATCGTCAATCGCGGCCTCCGCATTGGACGTCACCGTGAGTTCGATGGGACCGGACTGCTCCGCCGCTTTGAACTTCCGCCTGAATTCCGTGCGCCGCTTCGCTTTGATGGCTTTGTTGAGATAATCGTCAAAGCTTGAATATCGAGCAATGTCGAGACGCGTCATCGGCATGCTCGGCATCATCGAAAAACCTTGAGATAGAAAACAGGACAGAGAGGCGCGATATCGGGCCGGAAACTCCTTGAGCACGATCAGCGAAGCTTTCTCGCGGCGCGCCAGAGTCGAGATGTTCGCGGCCAACAGTTGCGCTTGCCTCAAGCGCTCGCCCGGTTCCTGAGCCGGGAGATGTCCCTCACCGGCGGCACAGCCCACCATCAATGTTCTCAGCGTCAGGAAACGCGGCCAGAACCTGCGGATCGCCTCCGCAAAAGCTTTCGCCCTTGGTCCGGCGCCAGCCAGCAGGTCCTGGTCGAGAACGAAAAAGGGCTGAATGGCGCAGATGTCTCCGGCCTTGGTTTTGATCGCAAAATAGCGATATTTGAACTCGGGGCAGACCGTGTCCTCGACGATCTCATAGTACCGGCTGTCTTTTCTGAGATGACTGAAAGCGTGTGGCCAAGCCTCCACTGCTGTCAGCTCGGAGCGGCCTAGAACGACGACCGCCTCGTGTTCTTTCCGGTCACGAACAGACTTTCGGACCGGCGTGAAGCCCCTGATGTCCGCACTTTCCAACAAACTTGGCATTCTGGTCCCTGCGGCAGTCGCAACGGAGTCACCCTCAACTTACCAGATAGGAGTTAGAATATTCTCAACGCGGCCTTGAATGCTTCGACTCCCACGGCAACAGCGACGCAGATATAGAGGGTACCCAGAAGCCCCAGCGCCATGCCGATCACAGCCGCCTTCCCGTCCTTTTCGATGAGGCCGACAGCCATAAGCGCAATGCCGAACGCCGGCAGCATGTTTCCGAAAGGAATGGGCATCATCAAGAAGCTTGCAACTACTGCCATATAGAGACCCAGAAACCGCTCGCCGGGGCCTGTAACGGCAGAACACCAGCGGGGCATCAAGCGTTTCTCGATCCAAACCAGGAACTTTTCGACACGCGCCGCGACCTTTTCGAAAAGCGCCGCGGAAAGTTTTTGGCGGCGCATGAATTCGGGCAGCCACACCTCCTCGCGTCCAGCCGCAAGCTGCAGCGCAAACAGCACCACGGGAGCGCCGAGAATGAAGGAAATGCCCGGGATGACCGCGTTCGGCAGCGCGAACAGGATCATGAAGACGCCAAAACCCCGATCCTTGAGCGCGGCGAGAATTTCACCGACCGTGACATCCCGGCCGCGCGTCCGCTCGGCCAGATCCCTGATCGCAACTGAGGTTTTGTCCGGCCTTACGTCCTCGAAGGCGGCGGCGGTATCATTTCCAAGTGTCACGCAGCCTCTTGGCCAGCATCCTTCTCGTCTCTGAGAGGCAGGATGCAGGCTACGGTCGTGCCCTCTCCCACCCTGCTCTTGATGTCGAGTTTGCCGCCATGCATTTCAACGAGGGAGCGCGAGATTGCGAGACCCAAGCCCGTGCCCTTGTGCCCTTTGGTTAACTGATTTCCCACCTGCTCGAACGGCCTGCCGAGCCTTCCAAGATCGTGCTTTGCGATGCCGACGCCTGTGTCGGCGATCGTAATGCGAAGGCTGCCGCGATAGCGATAGGCGCGCAGCACAACCTTCCCGCCTGGCGGGGTGAACTTAACGGCGTTTGAGAGGAGATTGATCAAGACCTGCTTCAGCGCGCGTTTATCCGCAAAAACCGAGATGTTCGCGTTTCCGCACTGTATGAGCTCGACCTTGCCCTCGATGGAACACGGATGAACAACCGTCAGGCATTCGTCGACGATCGTGCCAAGCGCGACCCATTCTGGTGAGAGGGTCATGCGGCCGGCCTCGATTTTCGACATGTCGAGAATGTCGTTGATCATTTCCAGGAGATAGCGGCCGCTCGCGTAGATGTCCTTGACGTAGCTCTCGTATTTGGGATTGCCGATCGGACCGAGCACGCCGTCGCGCATCATCTCGGAGAAGCCGATGATCGCGTTCAGCGGCGTGCGGAGCTCGTGGCTGACATTGGCGAGAAATTCGGACTTGGCCTGATTGGCTGCTTCAGCGCGAATCTTCTCCTCGTTGTAGCTTTCCGCGAGTTCACGAAGCTGCCGCGCCTGAATCTCCAACTGTCTGCGGCTTTGTTCGAAGCCGTCGACTTTCGCCCGCATTTCCTGCTCCCGTTCAAGAACCTGGCGTTCGCTCCGCTTCGATGCGGTAATGTCTGTGCCAACAGTAACCAAGGTCCCGTCCCACGTCCAATATTCGCCAATCTGTAACCACGCGCCGCAAGGCAGCTGCTGATCGCGAAGCTGGAGGCAGCCAGCCGGGCCTGAAACATCAGGCGGGCGCTGTGCGATTGCCTCCCGCGCCTGCGCCTGCACCTCCTCCAGAGACGCGCCCCGCAAAGCCGATGCTCTCGCGATGC
>JBAVVQ010000037.1:0-1595 GCA_049697375.1 Rhodomicrobium sp. | reverse complement strand
CTCTTCGTCCTCTGGCATGCCGCTATAGTCGATCCACCGCCAGGAATGGCTCGCTACTTCGTGGCCCGCTTCCGCCATGGCGCGTCCCGCTTCCGGATTACGCTTCAGAGCGAGCCCCACGGCCCAGCAGGTGAAAGGCAGGCGACGCTCTTCGAAGAGCCGTAAGACCCTCCAGAAGCCGGCGCGGTTGCCATATTCGAAAAGGTCCTCGACGATGGGGTTGCGCCCGGCGATGGGCGGCAAGCCTACAACCTCGGGGACCAGATAGGTCTCGGCCTGCGCATCGCCGTCCAGAATGTTCCGTTCGCCGCCCTCTTCATAGTTCAGCACGAAACTGACCGCGATGCGCGCAGCGCCCGACCATTGGGCGAGCGGACGGTGGCGGCCATAACCCAGTAGATCGCGCATCCTTGCCTCCGCCATCGCACTCTTCTTGTTCGACAACCCGAAGGTTATTGGAGCCACGCCGTTTGGGGAAGCGTTTCGAAGACGATATTTTAGGAAGACAATTCAGTTTCGCGAGGGACTTCGGCATTATGGCGTATGGAGGCAACCGATAAGCTCACAAGAGCCGGAGCCAGAGCCATGAATTCTCCGAGGCTTGCTATTCGAAACATGAGCGAGCATGAGCTTGCGTTGGTCCTTGAATGGGCCGCGGGCGAGGGCTGGAATCCGGGCCTTGACGATGCGAAATGCTTCTACGCGGCTGATCCGAATGGATTCTTCCTCGGCGAACTCGACGGCAAGCCGGTCGGCTGCATTTCTGCCGTCGCTTATGACAACGCGTACGGGTTCCTTGGGCTCTACATGGTCAAACGCGACTATCGCGGGAAGGGCTTTGGCCTCAAGCTCTGGCACGCCGCGATGGCCTATTTGAACGGACGCAATGTCGGCCTTGATGGCGTCCTCGCCCAGCAGGCGAACTACCGCAAATCCGGATTCACACTCGCCTATCGCAATATCCGCTACCAGGGAAAAGGCGACGGGAGCGAACCACGGGGTCTGGTTGACTTGTCCTCGGTACCCTTTGAAGAAATTGGGCGCTATGACGTGATGGTCTTTCCTGCTCCTCGTCCAAACTTTCTCCGGCGCTGGATCGCGCAGCCCCGCGGTCTGGCTCTCGGCGTGCTGAACAATCAGCACCTCATCGGCTACGGTGTGCTCCGCCCCTGCCGGCATGGTTTCAAGATCGGGCCGCTCTTTGCCGACGATCCCGAAACAGCCGACACGCTCTTCAGGGGCCTGGCTTCCCGCGTATCAGACCAGCCCATCTTTCTTGACACGCCCGAGGTCAATCCCGCCGCCATCCTGATCGCCCAGAGGCATAAGATGCAGCCGGTGTTCGAGACGGCACGCATGTACACGAAGGGACGTCCCGCCACGCGGACCGATCACTGCTTCGGCGTAACGACGTTCGAGCTCGGTTAGAAGGATGAATGACTCCTGTGGAAGAGCGCAAAAGGCCGATTGCAGAAGTTTGCAAGTGCCGGGACGATGTCTCTTATTTGCGGTCTAGGGGGAGTGACAGCTTCGCGCCACAATAGGCGTGCCCCCGTTCATAAGTTGAGTCCGTCTGGTTATGCCCCTTGCGGGGC
>JBAVVQ010000036.1:0-2539 GCA_049697375.1 Rhodomicrobium sp. | reverse complement strand
GCGGCGATCACCAGATTGAGACCGGAGGCGCGATAGCTCTGGTTCTCGAACGTGCGATCTGTGATCCGCCCCTGGCACAAAGATCGCGTGCGCCAGGAAATGCCTGGCCTCGCCCTTGTTGAGGCCGGCCTGGCAACGGCGGCGCAGTTCGGGGCTCTCCAGCCAGTCCATGGTGAACAATGTCCGCTCGATCCGGCCGATCTCTTGCAGCGCCAAGTGGAGCCGGTTCTGTTGTTTGTAGCCGCTGAGCTTCTTCAGCATCACCGAGGGCGCCACGGTGCCGGCCTTTGCACGTCTCTTTCGATGATGACCGCGGCGGAAACCTGGTCGAAATCGGCGTCGATTATGCGGACGTCGCCGCCAAGCTCCGCGCCGAGATCACCGATAAGGACCGTGCGCAATGGGTGCCACCGATTATTGACACCGCTGCCGTTGTCACTTGGGCCAACGAGTCTGCCGACATCGCGGAGCGACACGATGTGCAATATTGCATACAGAAAAACGACGCTTGCTGGTATGCCAGCGATCAGGAGCAGTACAGGGGCGGTATTCAAAGAGTTGTCACGGTCGATGATGCCTATCTAACCGCACAAGCGGCAACGGTGCGGGAACGTCTCAAGATGGCCGGCGTGAGGCTGGGGGCTATCCTGAATACGGCGCTGATGCCAGGTTAGAGGCAGGCAGGATACGAAAATAGCCGGTTGGGGTCGAATCCGGATATTCGGTCCGTAAAGGGTCACGGCCGCTTGACCTCCAACTGCGGAAATCTTCAGAACTGCAGCTCGTGCGCTTTTCCCTCGCGACGCCCAGGCTCACTCGTGACCGGAGCAAACGCGTCTGAAGGCAAGCTACGCCGCGACCCGAGCTAATCTGGAACAGGGAACCCTGATTAGACGTTCTCGGGTGAAGCTGTTGGCGGCTGGCGGCGACCTCCGCCTTTTCTTGCGGAGTTCCCTGATGGATGTCCCGGATAAAAGCACTATCACTGACCTCTTTGAGCCGTTCCAAGTCGGGCCGTTGACGCTCCCCAATCGAATCGTGATGGCACCTCTCACGCGCAGCCGGGCAGCCGCCGGCAATGTACCCGCCCAGCTCCATGCGCTTTATTATGCGCAGCGCGCCAGCGCGGGACTCATCATTTCCGAAGCAACACAGATCGCACCCGAAGGCCAGGGCTACATCTCCACACCGGGAATACACAGCAAAGAGCAGGTCGAGAATTGGAGATGCGTTACCAAGGCAGTTCATATTGCCGGCGGGCGCATCGTGCTGCAACTCTGGCACGTGGGCCGGATTTCTCATCCTTCCTTTCAGCCGGGCGGCAGGGCGCCGATCGCGCCCTCAGCTGTCAAACCTGACAAGAAGGCTTACACAGCGAAGGGGTTTGAGCCAATTCCAACGCCACGGGCACTCGAAACTTCAGAGATCCCCGGCATCGTTGAGCAATATGCGCGTGCGGCACGCAATGCTCTGGCAGCCGGTTTCGACGCTGTCGAGATCCACGCAGCCAACGGCTACTTGATTGACCAGTTTCTGCGAGACAGGACCAATAAGCGTACGGACCCCTACGGCGGCAGTATCGAAAATCGCACCCGGTTTCTACTAGAGATCGTCGAAGCTGTCACGGCCGAGGCCGGGGTTGAACGCACTGGCGTGCGTATCTCGCCGCAGAACACTTTGAACGACATCGCGGACAGCGATCCCCAGGCCCTGTTTAACTACGTCGCGGAAAAACTATCTGGAAATATCGTGTACCTCCATGTCATCGAGGGAGATACTTCTGGAAAGCCCGTGGCTTCCTTCGACTACAAGCGGTTAAAGGACTTATTCGGCGGGATTTTCATAGCAAACAACGGCTTCGACAAGCTGCGGGCCGAACAGGCGCTTGCCGCTGGGCGCGCTGACCTGATTGCTTTCGGAAAGCCGTTCATTGCCAATCCCGACTTGGTGATACGGCTGTTCCTCAACGGGCCGCTAACGCCGGTGAACCAGGAGACGCTCTACGGGGGAGCAGAACAGGGCTATACGGATTACCCCACACTGCGCACCGTCGCTCAACACGCCTGCTTTAGCGATGTCAGGGAGACGTGGGGCTAGAGGGTATATGACCAAGAGCAACAAATATAGGAGCCGATCATGAAGGTTGCAGGATCGATCGCCCTTGTGACGGGCGCTAACCGGGGCATCGGCCTCGCGTTTGCAAAGGCGCTTGTGGAGATGGGAGCGGCGAAGGTCTACGCCGCAGCACGCAATCCGGAGGCAGTCACCCTGAAGGGCGTCGTGCCGCTGAAACTGGACGTCACCAGCGACGAAGACGTCGTCGCCGCGGCGCGCGTGGCCGGGAACGTGAACCTGCTCGTCAACAATGCAGGCATCGCAAGGCCTGGCGGCTTTCTCGCCGACGGGGCGGTCGAGGCCGCGCGCGAGCAGTTTGAAGTGAACTTTGTCGGGCCGCTGCGCATGGCGCGCGCTTTCGCGCCGGTCCTGGCGAAGAACGGCGGCGGCGCGATCATCAACGTGCTTTCTGTTGCAAGCTGGA
>JBAVVQ010000035.1:0-5032 GCA_049697375.1 Rhodomicrobium sp. | reverse complement strand
TCTATGAAAACACGGAAAAGGACATGCGCCGCCCCGGGCGCGAACGGCGCTGTCAGGGTTAACAGCCGCGCTCGCAACATATTTAACGGACTTTTGCGCGTCCCAGTAAATGAAAAAATTCCGGCATTAAATTTAATTTAATGGGCAATTTGTTAAACATAAAAAGCCGATTGTTTTCAGGCAACTATAGTAGTTTATCCCGGTCCGGTCAAAGGCGAGGCGCTCCTTAGCTTTGCGTCGAGTAAACCGCTCTTTAACCAAAACATGACCGGAAATAATTCCGGCGCGCTCCCGTTAACCACAAAGCGATTAACGTTATGGCGCATCCTCGCCCGGTAACGATCCGTTTACGTGCGCCACGAGGCTCTCAGCGCGGTTTGACCCTGGCCTCAGCGATTGGCTTCCAAGCGCAGCCGCTCGATAAACTGGGCGAGCGAGGCGTCGTCCGGGCGAAGGACGCGGAGACGATCGGCATAGGAAAGGGCGCCTTTGAGGTCGCGCGATTTGATCGCATCCTGCAGGAGCGCGGTCAGGATCTCGACATTGGAAGGGCTCGCAAGAAGCGCCGCCGTCAGGACGCGGCGCGCCTCATTCGCTTGGCCCGCGGATTGAAGGGCCACCCCGTAGACATAGGCATAGCGGGGCTGGGCTGCCTCAAGTTCGGCTGCGCGCTTCAGGCTGTTGATCGCTTCGGCGTATCGCTTCTGCCGGATGAGCGCCAGGCCAAGGGCGTGATGAGCCGCCGCGGCCTCGGGCGTGTCAGCGATCGTCTGGCGCAGAAGAGTCTCCGCTTCTCCCTCGCGCCCGGCCCCCCTATAGAGATCCGCGAGATCGACGCGCGGCGGCACTTGCCGCGGCGCAAGCTTGATGGCGGCCAGATACTCCTGCTCCGCGAGATCGGCCTTCCCTTGCTTGACATAGAAGCGCGCGAGATTGGCGCGTTCCTCGGCCCTATCGGCGTTGAACCGCTTTGCCTCGACGTACTCTTGCGCGGCCTTATCCCGGGCGTTCCGCTCGGCGTTGGACATATTGGGCAGCGGCATGTCAGCCAGCAGAGAGGCGGCCTCCATACGCACCGACCGGATGGGATCGGAAAGAGCCGCCTTCCCTGTCGTCCAGCGGACATCGATCGGCAGTTGCTCCATGGCTCTCAACGCGCCAAGGCGCACCATGGGGTCAGGGTCGCGTAAGCCCCGTTCGATTTCAGCCTGCGCGGCGGCCGAGGGCCTTGGCCCCAGTTCGAGAAGCGCGGTTGCGCGCGAGATCGCCGGGACCGCCGGATCTTGCGCGACTTTCATCAGCAAATCGCGCGCTTCCGGCTGATCCAGGCGGGCCGCGTGGAAAGCGTCGGCATAAGTTTGGAAGCCTTTGCGCACTGGCCCGTGCCATTTCTCGATGGCGGACGCAGCCCAGGCGGCGTCGCGATCCTTGTGACAGGAGGCGCAAATGTTTGGCGCGCCGAGCTTTGCGGTAAGGTCGGGGCGGGGAACGCGGAAGGAATGATCGTGGCGCGGATCGACAACCATATAGGTCCGCACCGGCATGTGGCAGGCGATGCAGTCGGGCGAAGCGGCGCTTTGAGGGTGGCCGGTATGCGCGGTCGCCGAGAACTTCTGCGGATCGTGGCACTGCGAGCAGACCTCGCTCTTCGCCGCCTTGAGCTTGCCGCTGTGCGGATCGTGGCAATCGGTGCAGACGACGCCCTTTGCGTACATCTTGCTTTGCTGGAAGGACGACGTGTTGAACACCTCGTCCTTCATCTGCCCGTCATCTTCGAAGAGATCGCTTGTCAGGAACGCGGGCAAATGGGTGTTCGCCAAAGGCTGGCCCGGCCGCCAGTTCTCTGAAAATTCGCCGCGCCTCGAATGGCAGCGGTCGCAAGTCTCGTTCACGCTGCCCGCTGGGGCGGCAGTGGATACCGCGGGGCTGCCTGTCTTCGGGTCCGGGCTCCAGGAGATCGCCCCGCGCGCGGCCGGCGTGGAAGCGAAGCCGCTATGCGAGACATTGGCGGGACGGCCGTTTTGCGCCCAGTGAACATGGCCAGCGCCCGCCCCATGACAGGCTTCGCAACCGATGCTTACCTCGGAAAATGTGGTTTTGAAGCTGTCTTTCGCAGCATCGTAATTCTTGTGCACGTTGGTGGAGTGGCACTCCGCGCACATATAGTTCCAGTTCTGCTGCGGCCCGGTCCAGTGGAGCGCATCCGACGGCGGGATGTCTTCGGATGGATAAAGATGAAACCAGCGCTGCCCGCCTTCGGCCTTGGGCCGCGTATCCCAGGCATAGGGCAGCGCCTGCAGCCGTCCCTCCGGAAATTCGACCAGATACTGCTGAAGAGGATCGACCCCGAACGTATACTTGATGGGAAACTCGGCTTCCTTGCCGTCCTTCCCCTCGGTGGCGACAAAAAAGCGCCCATCCTTGCGGGTGAAGCGCGCCTTGGAGCTGAAGTGCGAGGCTTCGGCGCCGTTGAAATCGCCCCGCACGGTCGCTTCCGTCGCGTCCTGCATCGCATGGGCGTGCTGCGATGTCTTCCAAGCCTTTGCTTCCGCCTCATGACATCCGGCGCAAACCGCCGACCCGGCATAGTCCTCCGCCGCCAGAGCTACGATCACCGCTTGGCTTGCGAGGATCAGGCCGCAAAGCGCCATCCCCACGCGGAGACGCCTCGTCCAGCCGGATAGACCCGCGTGCCGTCTCATGCCGTTGCCTCGCGCCGCGATAAGCTTGCTGCAAGCTAAGGTCCGCGGCGCGAGAAAGCAATCATGATAGGAGCGGCCGCGCCGCTCCTTTGCTCCGCGCCGTCACCAGCTGAAGATGCCGAACAGGAACCCGGGAAATGCGGGCCGATAATAGGCGTACCTCTGACGGTAATAACCCCGATGGTAGGCGACCCTCGTTCTCCGATGATGATGAACGGCAGCGACATGCCGTCTCCGTGCGTGAGCGTGTGCGTGCCTGACAGGCCTTGCCCGCACAGTATTCGGAGCCCTTGTCTTGGGAACCGTTGTTTGGCCCTTATCCTGGAACAATGTCGGAGGAAGGTAAGATTTCTCCTCCTGCGCGCTCGCGGCGGCGAATGCCCCGCAAGCGATAGCGGCCGCTAAAAGCCCCACTTTCAGCCTAATACGCATTATAACCTCTCCCTACTCACTCTCGGCAAACGAACACACGCTTTGGTCATCAACCTTTACGAACGTTTACCGCACGATCGGATTGAATGCTTAATGAGTTAAATTTGCTTAAACCGGATTGAATAATCCGTTTACGCTTTGTTTTTGAATTGTAAATTTAACGCGCAGGTGTCTCGCGCCTCCAGTCCGACAGATCGCGCAGAAGAAAGCGGCTAGTGTGGCGTCTCGCAATTGCATACACCATTTGCCGCCCGCTCTCGGAGGCAATTGCGAGACATAAGCCACACTAGCTCATTATTTTTGCTAGTGTCCCCTTGTCTCCGAATTGCCGTGCGAGGGCGCTGCAAGTTGGGCGGCAATTCGGAGACGGGACACTAGCCCCATGATCACGCTTTACACTTTCGGCCCAGCCTTCGGCCTCCCAGACCCAAGCCCTTTCGTGACAAAGGCCGAAGTGCTTTTGAAAATGGCCGGCCTCCCCTATCGCATGGATACAAAGGGATTCCGCAAAGCCCCAAAGGGCAAGCTGCCCTATATCCGCGATGGAGAGGACATCATCGCCGATTCCACTTTCATCCGGCTTCATCTGGAAAAGCGCTACAACATCGACTTCGATGAAGGGCTTTCGCCGAAGGAGCGCGGGCTTGCCTGGGCTGTCGAGAAGATGTGCGAGGACCACCTCTACTGGCTGCTGGTGTATGCGCTCTGGGCCGACGACGCGAACTTCAAGCGCGGCCCGGCCAAATTCTTTGACGCGGCGCCTGCTCCGGTCCGGCCTTTCCTGAAATGGTTCATTCGTCGCCGGGTGAAGCAGGCGCTGCACGGGCAGGGCGCCGGCCGATATTCCGAAAGCGAAAGAGCCATCCTGGCGGACCGCACGTTCGCGTCGCTTTCGGCGATCCTCGGCGACCAAGCTTACATCATGGGAGAAAGGCCCTGCGGAGCCGACGCAACCGTCTTCGCCTTCGTCTTGGGCGCGCTTTGCCCTGGCTTTGACGCCAGCATCCAGACCAGCGCCGTGTCGCACGCAAATCTCAAGGACTACTGCGCCAGATTGAACCGCCAGTACTATCAGGAACACGCGCCCGCCTAGGCAGAGTTTGGTGGAAGCGCCGCCGTTTGCTTGGTTAGAAGCGGCCGCGCCTGTGGCGGCGGTGTATGCGTACGCTTTTCTGGCTCGCCGCGGCGGGAACAGCCTTACCCGGTTTCTCCGCAGTTGATTTATCAACTCCGTTCACCGGCGCCTTTACGGCGTTGTTTGGGACGGCGACAGCGGCTTGTTTTTGCGCCTCGCGAAGTCGCGCCTGCTCGGGCGTAAAGTCGCAGAGTGGCCGCCGGCGTTCCGTCATATCCAGGTGAAAATGGTTCTTATGCGCGTTGTTGGCTTCCGGTCCAAGCGTTGTGCCAAAAATCTTGCAGGCGCCGTCGTGGATATCGTGAAGGAAATCGGCGCGCTCATCACCCGCGCTCCAGGCGTCGGCCAAAGCGATGCGTTCGCCTTTCGCCGTGATGAATTCCGCCACGTCCAGGGCATTCCCGTAGGCGTGCTGGCTGAGGCGCTGCATGGGGTCGTCGTAACGCGAGCGGCAATCATAGCCCGACAGCGTGCTCATGCGCACGATGGTTGCGTGCAGATAAGCCTTCGCTTTTGGCTGGACGATCTCATCAAACCAGCGCTTTAGCGCTTGCGCCATCTTGCAGGAGGTCGTCGGCGCGGGATTGAAGGCAAGCTGGGGCGCGTGCTCGCTCTCGAACCCGTTCAGCCTAACCGGCGAAGGCAGGCCGCATGCGCCTTCCCTGATCGGGTCTAGGCGCTCGAAGATGATGGGCAGGCCCGAAAGCCGCTTGTCGCAATCCCTTCTTCCAGCTTCCACCTCCGAGGCCGTCCAGGTCTGGGG
>JBAVVQ010000034.1:0-3961 GCA_049697375.1 Rhodomicrobium sp. | reverse complement strand
TGTTGACGTCGGTAATCCGGGCACGCGTGGAGGGTGATTTCTAAGCGCGAGGATCGCTGCTTGCTCAGCCCAGAGTGGTGACACTCCGAAAAATTTGCTGGCCGTTTGCCGCGCGATAATCGTCGAGGCTCGATGCCCAAGTGGATTATTTTGGCAGATGCTGAAGTCGGCATCGGCATACCAGACGGGCCACAGCCGGCGCGCGATTTCGGCGAGGAAGGCGATAATCTGCTCAACGATTGCCTCAGCCGTGGCAGCTGGGACAAGTTGGATTAGGATGACACGGTTGGTTGCCTGGTCGGGCTCGACTTCATCCAGGATGGCACGGAGGTCTTCAGGGGCGACGCTGCCAATCGTTGAGACGGTTGCCACGGCCGCCTCAAGAATGAACCTTGCGATCGCATCTCGCGCCAAAACTTGCCCGCACAAGGCTTCCGGCCCGCTCAGTACTTCGTGATTCAACTGCCGACCCATCCGGGCCTCATTTTCTAGCGGACAAACGGTTTCCCAAATGCAATTGCTTAATTGTATGTTTCGGAGCTTAGGCGCGTTGTCTGAATTTGACAAGGTGTGAGTAGGACCCCGGGACCGCAGTCGAATTCTTAGGTAGGTGCGCCGTCGGTCAAACAATTGGGGCGGATCTCCAGGAAACGGCTTATCGATAGGATGCGCCTATCTCACGTGCTAAGAGATTGCGGAAAATGAGCGTTAGACATAGCGATTTTGCTTCTAACGCTAGGTAACGATGACAACCTATCGCTAGAAACCGCAACGGCCCGGTGTTACGATAGGTTATGAATCGAAATCACTTGGTTGGAGCGGTGCGAAACCGCCTCAAGCGTTATCCCCCTCCCGATGACAGTCATTATGGCGTAGTCCCGCTTCCCCCAACGGAGGAGGCGATTGTCGTTGGCGATGCCGCCGCAGACTATCATGCGGCCATCGCGGCCTTGGGCCGAGCGGATGCCTTATCCAAGCAGTTTCCGTCGCACTTCCTTTTGAGCCGGGTTCTTGTCCGGCAGGAAGCCGTGGCGTCCTCCGATATCGAAGGAACCCATTCGACACTTGATGCGCTCTTGGAAGCTGAAGAAACGGACGAAGAACAGGCCTCGGACGCCGATCTCCAGGTCCGCGATTACGCGATCGCGCTCGAAACCGCGATCCGGGATGTCGAAAGTCATGGCTATGATGCGTTCACAATTCACACGATTGAGAAACTGCATCGCGCCTTAATGCGAAACGATCAGGACTACGTTCAAAGGCATGGCGTCCCCGGCGAATTTCGCAGGAAGCAGGTCCGTATTGGCGGCACCAACTTCGCAACCTCGACATTCAATCCACCGCCTTACGCCGACGTTTTGAGCTGCATGGCGGAGCACATCGCCTATCTGCGCTGCGAGGGCATGCAGCAGCTTCATCAAAGCATCATCACCCAGATGGCGGTGGCTCATGCGCACTTCGAAGCCGTTCATCCCTTTCCCGACGGCAACGGCCGGGTGGGCCGCCTGTTGCTTCCCCTTATGCTCACTGCCGCTGGACACACAGCCCTTTACTTATCGCCCTACATAGCTGCCTTCAAACCGGACTATTACGATGCCTTGCGTGCGGCGCAGCAGCGCCTCAACTTTGTGCCCCTGATTTCGCATTTGTCCCGGGCTATCATCAACACGGTTGCGGACGCCGAGAGCGCCGTCTCGAGGCTGAACGCCCTTCAGAGGGACTGGACCCATAAACGGAAGTTCCGCAAGCATTCAGCCGCCGAGCGCATGCTCGACAAACTGGTTTGGCACCCTGTCGTTACGGCAAAAACGGTGGAGCGGCTTCTCGGCGCGAGCCCGGCGGCAGCGCGAACGGCAATCAATCAACTTGTGGATGCTGGCATCCTGACAGAGCGAACCGGGAAAATGAGATACCGCATCTTTCAGGCTCGCGAGGTGCTCGCAATTTACAAAAATCCAAGCGGCAGCCTGGACATAGGCTGAACCCGCGGCCGTGAGTCAAGTGCGGCCTTGTCCTGCCGGATGGCTAAAACGCGAGGCAAAACTTGCCGCATAAGACAAATTCATGATAGGTCATGCCCGATAGATTCTCCTTTTGGGTTTGACCGATGCCGCGCAGACTCGCGCTCAAGACAAGCGAAAAGCCGGGCTTCCCGGCGCCGAACCAGGAAAAGGCGTCGGGCAAGGTGTCCGGTGGCCGGAAGCGTTCGAGGCCGGTTTCCCAATCCGCCTTGCAAGCAGGCGCTGTAGCGATTGCGAAGGCCTCTAAGATCGGTTTTGACAGATCAAGTGGCACAAAAGCCACAGAAGTCTCCACGAAGAACAAGGCGCCAACGAGCCGGCGCCACGAAGGGGACAAGGCGGCCGAGAGCCAACTGCAGCGAGAGTCTTTCGCAAAAAACTTCCGCGCCGCCAGAAAAGATGCAGGTCTCAGCCAGCGCGATATTCAAAAAGAGACAGGCATCCCGCAATCGCATATTTCTGAGATCGAAAGCGCGATGCACAATATTTGCATCGAGACTATGGTTAAACTTGCCAATCTCGTCCACGTCCCTGTCCATGAACTCCTGAAGCCGTAGCAACCAGTTTTATTTTCGCCTTCCATCCGGCGCGAACAATATTATCGGTTATGACCAATAACATTGGTCATGCCGTCCATGCTCAAGACCCCCGATCAAGACCGAAACGCCCGGCTTCACGACAAGCTCTCCCGCGAGCTTGGGCCGGAGGTCTGCGCCTGTCTTTCGGACGCAAGCGTCATCGAGATCCTCTTGAATGCGGATGGCACGCTTTGGGTGGAGCGCGGAGGGCGTCCGCCCAGCCGCCTCGGCTCGCTTGCCCCTATAAGAGCCGAGGCGGCCCTTGCCACCATCGCAGCCGCGCATAAGACGACCATCACGAGGCAGAATCCCATCCTCGAATGCGAGCTGCCGCTCGATGGCAGTCGCTTCGAGGGGCTCATCCCACCGGTCGTTTCGGCGCCTGTGTTTGCGATCCGGCGCAAGGCGTCCGCGATTTTCTCGCTCGCTGATTACGCCGCGGCCGGCATCATGACCGAGGGTCAGAAGACCATCATCGAATGGGCCGCCGCCAACCGGGAAAACATCCTCATCGTCGGCGGCACGGGATCGGGAAAGACCACGCTCGTCAATGCCGTCATCGCGCATGTGAGCACAGCCTTTCCCGAGGATCGGCTCGTCATTCTCGAGGACACAGCCGAAATCCAATGCGCGAGCCTGAACGCGGTTCTCTTGCGCAGTTGCGAGGCGGCCGACCTGCGCCGTCTGCTGCGGGCAACTTTAAGGCTTCGTCCCGATCGCATCCTTGTGGGTGAGGTGCGAGGAGCCGAGGCGCTCGATCTTTTGAAAGCCTGGAACACGGGCCATCCGGGCGGGGTCGCAACCCTTCACGCCAACGATGCGCGTTCGGGCTTGACGCGCCTCGAAAACCTCGTCGCCGAAGCCACGTCTGCGCCCGCGCAGCGCACCATGGCCGAAGCCATTCACCTCATCGTTTGCATCGCCACGACCGAGCGCGGCCGCCGCGTCCAGGAGCTTGTCCGGGTGCGCGGCTTCGATGGGACCCATTACCGAACCGAACCCGTGGAGCTTTGATCATGCCCGCATCCTTCTTCCCGCCGCGTAGCACGCTGTTTTGGGCGCTGATTCTTGTCTCGGTAATCCTCTTCCTTCCGTCCCTTGCTCACGCCGCCTCTACCGGCGGCTCGGGGCTGGAATGGGAGACGCCGCTGCAGAAGATCAGGGACAGCGTCACCGGCCCCGTCGCTTACGCCATCTCGCTCCTTGGCATCGTGGTTACCGGCGCCATCCTCGTCTTTGGCGGCGAGATCAATGAATTTGTCCGGCGCATCATCATGCTCGTCCTTGTCATCTCGCTCATGGTGTTCGCCGCCGACCTCTTGAACACGCTTTTCAACAAGGGCGCGGTGATCGGATGAGCGC
>JBAVVQ010000033.1:0-4794 GCA_049697375.1 Rhodomicrobium sp. | reverse complement strand
GACGAAGGATGGCCATCCTTCGTCTAAGGCCTAATCTTCAGTGATTCGTTTGAATGCTGAGATCAGACCGCCAGCAACATACAATCCCGGATAACGCCCTTGGCGCTTCCGGGATGACGAAGGGGAGTGAGGCCGTCTAAACGTTACGTGCTCTGGCGATTCAACCCGGATCGTTGCGATCCGGGTTGTTCTTTTAGCAGCTTCGTTACGCCCGCGGATCTCGGCAGGGCGTTGGCGAGGAAGGGTTACGCCTTGAGGATTTTGGGCACGCGATTGAGGCTCAGCCGGGCCACGTTGGGCATTTCCGAACCGAGCAGCGGCTGCAGATACTCCACGAACTTGTCCGTCACGTCGTGACCATTCTCATGGAGGAACTCGTCCGCCATGACCTTGGTCTTGCCGGCGATAGACTCGAGCAGGCTCAGCTCGTACCCGGCCGCATAGGAGCCGATCCGGTGGATGGTCACCGATCCGCTGGTGTTGCCTTTGCCGTCCCCGAAATGCGCGAACTGCACGGCCTTCTCGCCCACATCGCGGGCCTCGCGGGCATCGACATCGGAGACGACGCCGAGGAACGAGCGTTGCAGGTAGCCGAAGGTGTCGCCGCGGATGCGGGTGATCTTTGTCGCCGTCTTCACGTAGTCGGTGAGAAGATCGGCAAGCGCTCCGGTGCCGGAAAGCTGCACGTTGCCGTGGGCGTCGCGCTCGACGGTCTTGGCGAGTTTCGTGGCGATCGGCTGGCCGCTGGCGTCATGAACGCCTTCGGAAACGGCGACCATGCAACGGCCGAGCTTGTCATACACGGCTTTGACGTCTTTCGCGAACCGTTCAAGGTCGAACTCGCGCTCCGGCACATAGATGAGGTGCGGCCCGTCGTCGTGATACTTGCGGGCAAGGGCTGCGGCGGCGGTCAGGAAGCCCGCATGGCGGCCCATGACAACGGCCACATAGACGCCCGGCAACGCCCGGTTGTCGAGGTTGGCCCCCGCGAAGGCCTGCGTGACGAAACGAGCCGCCGACGGGTAGCCCGGCGTGTGGTCGTTGATCATCAGATCGTTATCGATCGTCTTGGGGATATGGACACATTGCAGCGGATAGCCGCCGGCCTGCGCCTGGTCGCGCAAAATGCGCAACGTATCGGACGAGTCGTTGCCGCCTGTGTAAAAGAAGGTATGGATTTCGTGGGCGCGCAGAACCTTGAGAATTTCCTCGCAATATTTGGCGTCCGGCTTATCGCGCGTCGACCCAAGCGCGGCGGCTGGCGTGTTGCCGACGCTTTCGAGGTTATGGGACGTCTCGCGGGTGAGGTCGATGAAGTCCTCGTTTATGATGCCGCGAACCCCATGATTGGCGCCGTAGATACCGTCCAGCGAGGGGACCTTCCGCGCTTCCATGACAGCGCCGACCAACGATTGGTTGATGACCGCCGTGGGGCCGCCGCCCTGAGCGATCAGTACCTTGCCTTTCAACATCGGCTACCTTCCTTTTAATCCGATTACGAGGGCTTGACGAAAACCGGAGCGCTAAGGCGCCGCTTTCGGTGTAAGCCGAAATTAGCACGGCGCGATGCCTATGCGGAAGAGCGAAACGTCGGGCGGATTCACGGCGCGGCGCGGCGCAAAGTCCTGCTATCCAGGTAAACGGATCGTTGCCGGGCGGGGCCGCGCCATGATGTTCATTGTTTTGTGGTTAACGGAAGCGCGCCGGAATTATTTCCGGTCATAGTTTGGTAAAAAAGTGGTTTACCTGGCGCGGGATGGAGAAGCGGCGCGCCTTTGTCCAGACAGGATGATCTTTTCATAGGTTGTTGAAACTAAACGATGTTTTATAATTAATAAATTGGCCATTAAATTAAATTTAATGCCGGAATTTTTTCATTTACTGGGACGCGCAAAAGTCCGTTAAATATATTTTTGGACCAGCGAATTAACCATGCGCGCAGTCGAAAAGCCGCCGCGCATGCGGCGGCGATGACGTCCCATTCTGAATGTTTCCTTGAACTATCAATGAGTTCGTCGGGCAGAAGCTCTCGTTAACCTGTCGGCAAGGCGATTTCGCCGACGATATTTCAGAAGAAGGAAAGCGGTCGAAAGCGTCAGGGATAGGTTGACAAGCAGATGCCGGCATCCGCAGCAAGGCGCATCGTCCTGGGGACGAATGATCGGCGCCGGCATTATATGTCTAGCCGGGCGGCCGTCTGCGGGCGTGTCCGCGGATCCCATAGCATGACGGAGGAGCATCGATGGCGACTGAGAATCGGCAATGGATCCTGGCGCGTCGTCCAGCCGGTGAAATCAAGGATGGCGATCTCGTCTTCCGCACAGGCCCAATCCCGAATCCGGCGAAGGGAGAGGTTGTCGTCAAGACGGAGTGGCTTTCGCTCGATCCGACCAACCGCATATGGATGAGCGACATCCCGCAATATATGCCGCCGGTGGCGCTCGGGGCGCCGATGCGTGGCCTGATCTGCGGCACGGTCGTAAAGAGTGCATCGGATTCGGTCGCGGAGGGCGCCATCGTAATGGGGCTCGGGACCTGGAGCGATTATGCCTGCGTTCCGGCGGCGATGGTCTCCCCGGTTCCGGAGATCAAGGGCATACCGCGCAAGGACGTTTTCGGCCAGCTCTACCTCGTGGGGCCGACCGCTTATTTCGGCCTGACGGAGATCGGGGCGCCGAAGATCGGCGAGACGCTCGTCGTCTCCGGCGCTGCAGGGGCCGTCGGCAGCATCGTGGGCCAGCTTGGCAAGGCGCTCGGCTGCAAGGCTGTGGGCATCGCGGGCGGCAAGGAGAAATGCGCGGCGCTGACCCGCGACTACGGCTTCGACCACGCCATCGACTACAAGAACGAGTCTATCGAACAGCGCTTGCGCGAGGTCTGTCCCGAGGGCGTCGACATTTATTTCGACAATGTCGGCGGCGAGACGCTGAACACGGTTCTCGCCCAGATGAATCTGTTCGGACGCATCGTCCAGTGCGGCATGATCTCGGTCTATGACAGCGACGGCGCTGGCGCCGCGCCCTCGAATTATCCGCTGATCCTGATGCAGCGCCTCAAGGTGCAGGGCTTCATCGTGCTCGATTACGCGGCGCGCTATCCCGAAGCCTTTCGCGCCCTCGCCAAGCTCAGGCTCGAGGGAAAGATGAACTGGAATTTTCACGACATTGCGGGCCTGGAGAACGCCGAGAAGGCCGTAAGGATGCTGTTCAAGGGCCAGAATACCGGGAAGCTGATCGTCAAGGTCGCCGATCCGGTCTGACTGTCTTCATGGATTGCTAAAGAGAGGAGGCTGCAAGGCCGAAGGCAAGCGAAACTGTGCCGACCAAGATGAGGCTCACGGCCCAGGGCGCTTCGAGATTGAGCCAGCTTCGCGATACAAGCTTCACGCCGAGATAGCGATAGGCGAGCCAGGCGAGACAGCCGCCGGTCACAATCATGGCGGCGGAATGGATGCCTGAAACTGCGACGGCCCTGCCGAGGTCGGCGCCGGCAATGGCCGCAAAAGCTTCGTGGCCCCTATCAAGATCGTCGCCCCGGCAAAGCCCGAGATAGATCGGCACGAGCATCAGTCCCGCCCCATGCGCGATCGCCACCGCAAAAGACCACAGGCCCAGTTGCGCCGGCCTGATCCGCGCCAGCGCGCGCGGATGACGCCGGTTCAGCAATCTGAATATGCCGAAGCCGATGACAAGAAGGCTCGCTCCGATCTGAATCTGCGTCCGCCATTCGGCAAGGGACACGAGCAGCGAGAAGGGAAGCAGAACGAGGAGCATGGCGAGGAGATGGCCGGCAGTCAGCGATCCCAGCGCGGCCAGAAGCGCCCGCGAATTACGTTCCATCAGTCCGGCGGAAACGGCGAGCGGCCAGCCCATGCCGGGGTTGACGCCGTGATAGAGGCCGCTCGCAATCACGGCGAGCCACAAAGCCGTGGGGGTCCACTCGTTCACGGTCACGCCGACGGATAGCAGAACGAATCCGTGGAACAGTCGCCACCTTCCAGGCGGATCTGGTGCGCGCCGTAGCCATCCGCGAAGCTGACCCAATAATCCTTGGCGAGCGCGAGACCGCCATCGGGGTTCGCGTTGGCCATGACCATCGCGCCGGTGACGCCATCCGGGTAGAATTGGCGATCCCAGCTCGAGTAAAGCGAGTTGGTCCAATAGACGCGCTTGCCGTCGCGGCTGATCTCGACCATTTGCGGTCCGCCCTGGTAGTCTTTCCCGTGCGGCGTGCGGTTGGCTATCCCGCCGATACGCACGGAGCCTGTCAGCTTCGGCTTTCTCGGCTCGGTGACGTCATATTGGCGCATTTCGCCGGTGCCCCAGCAGGCGACATAAAGGAAGCGGTCATCCATGGACAGGTCGATATCCGACACCAAGGGAGGGACTGCGCCAAACCCTTGAAGGAGAGGCGGCAGCTTCTCTTTCGGCGCTGGCTCCGCCGGGATCGTCGCCGTCTTTTCGATGTGGAACTTGCCGCCTTCGCGCCACCAGGTCCAAATCGAGCCTTCGAGGTTGGCGGTATCGACGACGACGCCCAAAAAGCCGTATTCGCGCACCGGATCGTGCGCCGGCCGAACTTCGAGCGCCATTTGATGATTGGCGCCGAGATCGATGGTCTGGACGTTGCGCCTCGCTCTCAAATCCCAGAAATGGACGCGATGGCCATATTTGTTGGAAAGCAGGTCCTCTGGCACGAGTCCGTTCTCGAACTGGGGCGGCAGTCCCCACTCGCTTGTCACCATGTAATCGCGCGGCAGGTTCCACCAGAAATCATAGTGTAGCTTCTGGGGAC
>JBAVVQ010000032.1:0-1591 GCA_049697375.1 Rhodomicrobium sp. | reverse complement strand
TGCCAAGGGCGTTCTCATCAAGTGCCAAGACGGCTTCCTCCTCGCCATCTTGCCCGCTTCCCGCCATGTGCGCCTTGAGGCTCTTAGCGATTACCTGAACGAGAGGGTTAGTCTTGCGAGCGAGGCTGACGCCGCTCGCATTTTTGCCGATTGCGCCGTGGGGTCCCTTCCTCCCCTTCCTGCCGCTTATGGGCTGACAGCCGTGGTGGATGACAGCCTCGAAGGGTGTGACGACGTCTATTTCGAAGGCGGCGACCATAGTTCACTTGTCCACCTCAGCGGCGCCAATTCCCGGGGGCTTCTGGGCGGGGCGCCGCATGCTCATATTAGCGTCCGCAACCATTGAGGCTGACAGGCCGATTGCGCTGGGCCATCGGCCTGAGCAAACGGGCAGCGGCAAGCGCTTCATGCGGCAACGGGTCTTGCCATGGCTGGGCAAGTTGTAGCGGTGTTTGGCGGAACGGGATTTCTCGGGCGCCGCGTTGCGGGCCATCTTCTGAGCCAAGGGTTCGAAGCGCGGATCGCCTCCAGGTCTCCCAGCCGGCTGCCCCCCGCCGAAGGCCTTCAATGGATGGGCGCAGATATCAACGACGAAGGCCAGGTTGCGGCGGCTGTCGCCGGAGCCTATGGCGTCGTGAATGCCGTTAGCCTCTACCGGGAACGCGGAACAGCCGCTTTCGGCCTGAGATCCGGGTGCTCATCGGTCAGATGCCGGTAGGCTGAGAAATAGCCGTGCTCGTAGTTGGAGCAGGAGACGAAACCGAAGCGAAAATTATCAAGCGTGGCTCCCGGTTGCGGCGCTGTGAGCGCGCGCCCACCGCGGCTTTGGGCGTCGCCGCTGGCAAAGCGGTACCAATAAGGCCTTGCCGCATCGAGGCCAGTCACTTCGACATGGACGGAATAGGCGTATCTCGCCTCGGCAGGAACTTCGCCTTTGCGGACTATCTCCCGGAAGCCGGGATCATTTGCAATTTCATAAGCCACCGGAACATCCGGACCGGACATTCCGCCCGGCGTCTCCGGATCAGGCGATAGCGGCTCCGGCGCAAGGCGCGTCCAGATGACGAAGCCCTCGGTCGAAGGACAGCCTGCGGCAACGCCGAGCGCAAAGGGATCGCCTTTTGGCCAAAGGTTGAGTGTCCCCGTTCGCTCGCCCGATAATCCCCGGCGTGGCCATTAAAGCCGCAAGCCCGGCGGCTTTCCGCAAGAAACTCCGCCGCGCGCCCGAGAACAGCTCCTCGGCTGATGTCATCGCTTGCCCACCCTATTGCCCATTGCCCGATAGTGGGTTGTTCTACACCGGCGCCATATCGTTCGGAAGCTCTTTAACAGGCACTCCGAAGTGCGGGATTTCCGTGCGCCTGACCGACCTATTCATGTGGAATTGGCGCTGCAGCCGTCATTGCCCTTGCAGCGGCCCCGTTTACGGCGCACGCCAGCAAAGTATCTCGGGGCGGGAGTAGTTCCAACCCAAAATTGCGAAAGAGCGAAAGCTGCGTTTCGAATGATGGGGCCGGTGCCCTGGTGGCAACGGCGGCTCGTCCCGCAATAGGAGGCGTTCTCCGAAATAGGTCCGATGACCGGAATCGGC
>JBAVVQ010000031.1:0-4016 GCA_049697375.1 Rhodomicrobium sp. | reverse complement strand
TCGATGACGACGACATCGCTCCAGCCAATCTGTCGCGCCCGATCGGTAAGACCATACTGGCGCCGCTGACTCTCGAGATTGTGGGCAACCTGATCCGATGTCGATTGACGAATGTAGACGATGGCCTGACGGGTAAGGTGCTCAGGCGTGACCTTGCTCATGAGCGACCTCCTTCGTCTGGGTGCTTGCCACGCGCGTCTCGCTGCTGGCGCCGGAGATGGCCTCCACCAGGAGGCCCTGGATCAGGCGGGCGAGGATGCCCCTCTGCGACGTCGGAATATCCGGCGTCCTGCGATCCTTCTCGAACAGCTCCCGTTGCAGGCGGTGTCTTGGTTGCATGATCGCCTCCTTCACGCGGGGGCCATACCCCGCTTCGAGAGGCGAGAAGCGCATCGATTCGGACGCGCAGCTTGACCAGCCTTTCGACAGGCAGCCGAGGGCGTACGCTGAGGGTCGCAGAGCGAGCGTGCCGTCCGGCTGAACCACAACCAGATGATCCTCACCGGCGAACCGCTTGCGGTGCTCGACCTGCACCAGTTCTCCGGCCCGAGGATGAAAAGGATAGAGGATTCGCACCTCGAACGCCGGACACCCGGCATTGTGACGCTGTCACGACAGGCGCCGGCAAAAGCCATCTTGCTATCGCGATTGCCAGGGCCTGCATCCGCGGCGGCGCCAGAGGGCGCTTCTACAACGTCGTTGATCTCGTCAACCGGCTGGAAAGCGAAGCCCGCGCCGGCCGCCAGGGACGGATGGCCGATTTCCTGTCGCGCCTCGACGTCGTGATCCTTGATGAGCTTGGCTATCTGCGCTTTGCCCAAGCAGGCGGTCAGCTGCTCTTCCATCTGGTGAGCCGTCTTTACGAGCGCACGTCCATCATCGTCACCACCAACCTCGCCTTCGCCGAAGGGCCAAGCGTCTTTGGCGACGCGAAGATGATGACGACGGCGCTCCTCGACCGGCTGAGCCATCACTGCGAGATCATCGAGACCGGCAACGAAAGCTGGTGCTTCAAACACCGCGCCTGACGTCCAACGCGCTGCTCCCGGCGCTTTCCATCATGCCGCCGTGCTCACGGCCCTCAAGAACAAGCCCTGGCCGGGGGCCGCCAAAATAACGGCCGTTGTTGACCGCCGCTCCGGGCGCCGGCTTGGCGCGAGATTCGGCCTGGGCAGAAGGATGGCGCCCTGAACCGAACAAAAGGATGCTCGCCTGGGCTCTGGGTCACTGAAGATCATCTTTGAGTGGAGCGATGCGCTATCTGCCGGTTTCCCACTAAGGGCGTGCCGAAATCGGCGTTGAGGCGCTTTCGGCAATGGACCAGAGAGACCAAGTGTTGCCAACGGCCTTGGCGCCGAATTAAGCCTCAACCGCAATCTCGTCCAGGAAGGCTTCGACCGCGAACGCGGTATGCGTAGCACCGACGGACCGCCACCAAAATCACCCCGAGCTAGATTGATTTTGGGACGTAAAAAAAAAGCGCCCGCTTCCGCACCTGAACGACTTGGTTTCCAGCCCTAGGAAGGACAAACAGTGCAATCAGATTTCACACTTTTCAGCGAGCACCTTGCAGCGGCCTGCCGCAAGCGCAGGATGACTCCTGACCCGCTTTGCGCCGCCGCGGTCGATCTCCACTTCGCAGGTTTGAGAGCGCTTGACGTTTACCGCCTCGCTAAAATTGCCGACGACCTCGACGTGAGCGTGGATTGGCTCCTCGGGCGGTCGGACATGATGGAGATGCCGGAAGCGAAGGCAAAAAAATAAGCGTGCGGAAGCGGTTCCGTGTTCATGATTGTCGCTTGGCGCCTTTAAATTCGCGTTCGAAGGCATTCAAAGCGCGGCCGTTGACTTGGCCGGCGAACATAGCGATAAGGTTTCGCCAGTTCTTGCGCCACTTCTTCGGTGCTAACGACGCGCAAATTGGGTTTCACCCATGCCGCAGTTAACCCAAGCGAGGCGCCTCGCCGCGAGATCATTTCACGCCGCCACCTTATCTTGGTTGAACCGCAAGCCCGGCCGTCACTCGCCGGTAGAACTTTGCGGCAAATTGCTCACCGGATATGTCGCCAGTCTCAATCAAGCCCTCGGCAACGCTTTTAATTTTGGGCCAGAGCTCTACAAATCGAACTAAAGCAGCTCGGCCCTCCTCGGATCGAATAGCCTCTTTGCCGCAAGAGGCAAACTCCCCTTTCCCGAAACCTTTCGCCTCAGCAAGACGAGCTATGACATTAACAAAAGTTGGATCGGGAGATGGGTCGCCTTTGCGGCGGATAACTAATTCTGCTGCCCCAAAAAATTCGCCAGCAGAATAGAAGGCTTTCCGGGTTTCAGCTTCGTAGGTCATTTTCACACTGCCTTGTCCAACTGGTCCGCTTCCTTCAATTGAACACCCGCCGCGACTGCCTTGTTCATTGATGTTTTCGTGATCGACGACGCGAACAGTTTTCGAAAAAAGTCGAGCCGGCCGCGAGGGTAAGGCGGGCTGTGGAACGAAGCGCCCGCGGCCCGCTTTCACTGCTACTAGGGCAACCCCCGGCTTCCTCACTCCTCGCAAGCGGAGGGCTGTGTGATGGACGGACCCACACTCGCATTCTTCGGCATCGGCCTCGCTATCGTGGCCGTCTTCGTCATTCTCATGCTCTGGGATGACTGATCAAACACCGCCGGAGACACGGTGACGTTGTGGTTTCAAAATTTTCAGGCCAGTTAGGGTCATCGCAGAATCTTCCCGAAAGAGCACGCTAAGCGGCGTCGAGGAACTCGGCGCGGGGATTTCGTAGGGGCCTGAAGGCGTTTCCGAGCGGCTGGGCGGGCCAGACGTAATCGCCGTTGAAGGCGATATGCTCCCATCCGAGCGGCGCGACGTGAGCGAGAAGCTCGTCGGGAATAATTTCGCCGCGCAAACGCAGTTCGGCGACAGCGCGGCCGAGATAGACGGTGTTCCAGATGATGATGGCGGCGACGGCAAGGTTGAGGCCGGAGGCGCGGTAGCGCTGGTTTTCGAAAGTCCGATCGCGGATTTCGCCGAGGCGATGGAAGCACACGGCGCGCGCGAGGGCGTTGCGCGCTTCGCCCTTGTTGAGGCCGGCGTTGGTGCGTCGGCGCAAGGCGGGATCGCTGATCCAGTCCAGCGTGAACAACGCGCGCTCCAAGCGGCCGATTTCTCGTAGCGCCTTGGCGAGGGCGTTCTGTCGCGGATAGGCCGAGAGACGGCGCAAGATCGCGGAAGGCGCGACGGTTCCGGCTTTGACCGAGGCCGCCATGCGCAGAACTTCGTCCCAACTATCGGCGGGACCGCGCAGGTTGAGCGCGCCGCCGATCACAGGGCCGAGCGCTTTGTAAGTCTCGCGCGCGTCGACGACATAGAGCCTTCGGTCGGCGAGGTCGCGGATGCGGGGCGCGAAGCGGAATCCCAGGAGGTGGCAGAGACCGAACACATGATCGATCGCGTCGGCGGTGTCGGTGTAGTGCTCGCGAATGTCGATCGAGCTTTCATGATGCATGAGCCCGTCGAGGACATGCGCGGCCTCGCTGGCGTTCGCGGCGATGACCTTGGAATAGAACGGCGCGTAGCGGTCGGAGACGTGGGTGTAGAACTTCACGCCCGGTTCCGAGCCGTATTTGGCGTTGTGGTCAGCCCTGGCCTCGCCATGTCCGCCGGCGCGAAAGAACTGGCCGTCCGACGACGATGCATCGCCGTCGCCCCATATTTTGCTGAAGGGCTGAGCATGAATGGCGTCAACGAGGCAGGCGAGCGCGGCCTGATAGGTTTCGTCGCGCACATGCCATTCGGCGACCCGGTTAGCAACTTCGAAACAAATGAGTACAGGGCAGAAGGCTGCTATGTATCATTCGTTTCGATGTCTTGGACGGATAGTTTTCAAGCCACCAGCGCAATCAAACCACCGACCGGATAGTTGCTGCCTTACGCGGGTATTGCTTCTGACTTGTTTCTGTTTGCAAACCAAGCAGTGGGTACTGCTACATTAGGATCTTGCTCTAGGAAAGGATGATAG
>JBAVVQ010000030.1:0-8218 GCA_049697375.1 Rhodomicrobium sp. | reverse complement strand
ACCAACTCACCGACCGCTGTGGACGGCCGGCCACATCCGACGTCAAAGACGACTCACTTTGATGCAACTCCCTAATTTTCGGCTATCATATCCGCATATCCCAGTAAACAGGAGTTGTTGGTAAGATTCCCGCAAATAATCACGACTGAACTGCAATAACTCACGAACGATTTGCTGAACGAGCTTTGTTAGTATCTGGATTTCGCATGATCAATGGCAATTTGCATCAGTTTCACATGCGTCGTGACATTCAGCTTGCGCTTGATGATGGAGACCGTGTTCGCGACGGTTCTGTAGCTGATTTGCAACGCGTTGGCGATTTCGTCCAGTCCCTTCCCGCATCCGAGAAGCTGCAACACATCGATCTCTCGCGCGGTTAGATCCTTCAGCGGATGATCGCCTGACCTGATATTCATCAGAGCCACCTTTTGCGCGATAACCCGGCTCAGATAGTTGCCGCCTTTCAGAAGCTCATCCACGGCCTCAACGAAGCTGTCTGGGTCGTCGCCCTTCGTGATGTAGCCGTGCGCTCCCCCTTCCAACGCGCGCATGGCCAAGACCGGATCTTCGTGCATGGTGAAAACCAGGACGCGGGCTTGATTATTTTCAGAGACAAGCTTCTTGAGGATGTCGAGTCCTCCGGCGTCGGGAAGCCCGAGGTCGAGCACGATAAGCCCCGGCTGGAGGCGCGCATTCACATCGAGGCCGTCTTTGCCGGTTGTCGCTTCAAGGATCTCCCAGTTGCGCGGTTGCAGGAGAAGCCTGCAGCCAGCCCGGACGACGGGGTGATCATCAATAAGTAAGACCGTTACCGGTTTCGTCATCTGAGATCCGCCAGCAAAGACACGGCCCTGATTGCAACACGCCTGCCTCTAAAGAAGTCAGGCAATGCTGTATGCAGGACGGCTGCATTTAGTGATTACTGGCCTAGCGCGCGAGGTCAAGAGCAACCTTGGAAGAGAATTTGCAAATACTCACGAACGACTTGCAATAAATCACAGAGCACTCAAGCAGCGATCGGGGTAAACATCCAGGCATCCGTCGCGCTATTGGACCAAAACGCCAATTCCCTCGACATCAGCATGGATCATTTGCCCGTCTTCCAACTTCTGATGAACGCCGATCCCATCGTCAAAGGCGTCATGCTTCTTCTTGGCATAGCAGCTCTGATCTGCTGGGTCATCGCATGCGAGAAGCTGACCCGGATCCTCGCCTTCTCACGGCAAGTCTCAGCCCTTGAGGGCCAGGACCGCGAGCAGGGTTCAAGCTGGCTCGTCAGCCGGATGCAGAGGATTGCGGATTCAGAGCAGTTTGCGAATGGCGAAAGCCTGTCCGTATACAATGCGAGGCTGGAAAAGAGCCTGCAAATGGAGACGAGCGCTCAAATGCAAAGGCTTCAATCCGGCCTTTCCTTCCTGGCGACCGTCGGGGCCACCGCCCCTTTTGTTGGACTGTTCGGCACGGTCTGGGGGATTATGCATAGCTTCACGGGCATCGCAGCAACCAGGGACACAAGCCTGGCCGTTGTGGCGCCGGGCATCGCGGAAGCGCTTTTCGCAACGGCGATCGGCCTCGCCGCCGCCATCCCGGCCGTCATCTTTTACAATCAGGCGAATGTCTTGCTGGGCAATGCCGCTGCAAGGATGACCGCCGCAGTGACAAAATACGCAAAATCGCGCGTCTATGGCCATGTCCAGGAACGACACGTTTTGGAGGAGGCGCGCTTTGAGGGGGCTTAAAGAGAACCCCTGCTAATCTTCGGACGCAGCCCATCACATGCCGTTGCAGGGCAAACGGTCGCGGACGGCCAGCAGGCCGAAAAGGGCCAGCAGACTGAATGCGGCTCCGCCTATGAATGTGCCTCCGGGCCCCGTGATATCCCAAAGCGCGCCCGCAATGACGCTTGCAAGCAAGGTGGCCACACCGCATGCAAGGTTGAATATCCCAAAGGCCGTCCCGCGCAACTCCGGCCGGGCGGTGTCTGCAATGAGAGTCGCCAGCAGACCTTGCGTCAAGCCCATATGAAGCCCCCACAACATCACGCCCAGGCCAACGCCGGCCAAACTGGGCGCAAGCGCCAGGACCAGATCGGCGGCCACCAACACACCCGCGCCTGCCGCCAAAATTGATCGCCGGTCCACACGATCGGAGAGAACACCCGCAGGGTATGCGGAGAGCGCAAAGACAGCGCTCATCCCCACGAGCACAGCTGGAGCAAGGGCGACAGGCAAGCCAGCCGCCTGGGCCTTCAGAATGAGGAACGCCTCGCTGAATCGGGCAAGAGTGAGGGCGGCCCCAATGGCCGTGAGCCACCAATAGGCCGATCCCAGCAGGCGCAATTCCGCGCGGCTGACCGGATTTTTCACTTTGCGCAGAGCGGCCGGACGCTCGGGTTCCTTCACGGCGAACGCGATAAGGAAGAAGGACAAAAAGGCCGGTATGACCGCCACCCAGAACACGGTGGTGAAGTCATTGGCGGTCAACCACATCAAGGCAATCGCCAAGAGCGGGCCGGCGACTGCGCCAACAGTATCAAGCGATTGCCTCAGTCCGAAGCTCGCGCCCCGCAATTCAGGTGGGCTGAAATCCGCAACCAATGCGTCGCGTGGGGCCCCGCGAATGCCTTTGCCGATCCGGTCGATGAAACGGGCGGCGAACAACCAGCCGACCGTCGACGCCAAGGGGAAAACCGGCTTCGTGAAGGCCGCGAGACCGTAGCCGAGGGTCGCCAGCAGCTTGCGCTTTCCAAGCCAATCGCTGAGCGCGCCCGAAAAGATACGGACGATGAGGGCGACGGCTTCAGCCACACCTTCAATGATGCCGACCACCAGCCCGGACGCCTGGAGCACACTGACAAGATAAATCGGCAAGAGCGCGTGGATCATTTCGGACGAAAAGTCCATGAACAGCGAAACGACGCCAAGTGTCCAAACGCCGGCAGGAATCGCAGTCCAAGGCCTTGCTGGTTTCGTGATGACCCTCGCCATCGTGGCTGCCCCTAGAACTCGCACCGACCGAATTGGCCTGGGGTTCTATTTCAGGCCGATATTGCCAACGCTGTGCGGATTTTTACAGGAAATGCAAACTTTTCCGCGCCGGAATGAGAAGAAGTGCGCGCAGGTGGCGATCGCCGTGGAAGTCGGTCAAGAGAAGATCAAAGCGGCGGCGCGGGTTGCTGATTTCCTCGGTGTCGTCAACCGCATTGTGCGCAATGCGTCCCCGCAACGGCAAAGCTTGCTTCCTCTATCGCCCAAAAAGCCCCCTGGCAGAGGGAGGTAGTTTTCTGCCAGGGGCAGGGGAAGTGCAAACCGAATTCTTCCAAGGGCGCGCCGCCGGACACGGCGGCTCAGCCCGCATAAATTCCCGACCGTTTTGTTGGCGCTGCCGTGGCGGGTCCAATACCCTCGCCGCACCTGAGTTCCGTTTGTTTTCTAGTTTCAGGAAGCCATATAAAAGCGATGAAATCATTAGGGCGTATTCCCTTTTTGATCGGGAACTTTTGGCAATTCGTCGCGTGGCCTGCGCCTGCCTGGCTTGACCGCTCGCAGCGCCGCCAGTAGAGGAAAGCTGCGGGGCTTGAGCCGTGCAATAGCCCCAAGGCCATTATGGGGAGAATTTTTTGAGGCGTCTGTGGAACAGCCTGCCCGTCCGGTGGCAGATCATGATGGCGATCGCGGTGCTCAGCATGCTGGCTGGTGGCATTGTCGGCGCTGCCGCTATCATCGACGCCCGCAGCCGTGCGCAAGTCGAAGTCACGGCATCTCTGGAATTGGCGGGGCGGCTTAGGAAGGAATCCGCCGCCCGGTTAACACCCGACATTACTCCCGAAGACCTGTTTACCCGGCTCTATCGGCAGTTGCAGCACCACCGCCACATCGACCTCGCCGTAACGGATGCGGAGGGACGGACATATGACGCCTCCGGCCTGAAAGAACCCCTCGATCATCAAAGCGCACGTGCTCCTCGATGGTTCTCAGCGCTCGTTGCCCCGAAGGCGATGACTGCCGAAATTCGCGTCGCCATCTCAGGAACGAATATGGCGCGCGTCACCCTCACCGGTAACCCGGATGACGAAATTGCAGAGGTGTGGAACGACCTTTGGAGGCTCATGGCGTTTTGGACGAGCGCCAATGCTGTGATGATGGCTGCGCTTTATCTCGTTCTCGGCCGGATATTCGGAAATGGCCTGCGCGATTTGCAAGATGGCGATTACAGCGCGCGCGTAAGGACGCCCAAGGCGGTGGAGCTCGCGAGCATCGCACAGAGCTTCAACGCGCTTGCCACCGTGCTCGATGCCTCACGCGACGAAAACCGACGCCTATACCGCGATCTCATCTCCGTCCAGGAGAGTGAGCGACGACAGATTGCCTCCGAACTGCATGACGAATTCGGGCCATGTCTGTTCGGCCTCGGCGCCAACGCAGCTTCGATCGCCACCGTTTGCGAGGCGCTGAGCACGGGGCACGTTCCGAAGTTGTCGACCGCGCCGTCCAGATCCAATCCATCGTCGCGAGGCTCAAGGTCATGACTCGAGGATTGTTGAAGCGGCTCCGGCCCGAGGTGCTGGGACAAGTTTCCTTGGCCAGCCTCATCGGGGATCTGATCGCTGATTTCGAGCACCAGCATCCAAACGTAGAATTCGACCGCAACATCGCCACGCTCTCGCGAACCTATGGGGATGACACCGACCTGACCATTTACAGTTGCGTCCAAGAGGGCGTAACGAATGCCATCCGGCATGGTCAAGCCAATCGCATTTCAATCCGATTGGAGGAAAAAAAGGGTGACGCAAGCAAACCGGGCGTGCTTGCGCTCTCGTTGGAGGATAACGGCGCAGGGATCGCGCCAGAAACAAACGACGGTTACGGGCTTATGACCATGCGCGAACGTGTCGTGGCGCTAGGCGGCGCCTTCAGAGTAGCTCAAGCTTCTCCGGGCGGTGTGACGGTGAAGGTGAGTATTCCGCTGGACATGAACGCGACCAGGGCGCCCCAGCTCGTGGTGGAAACCGCATGACGCGCATCCTCGTCATCGACGACCACCCCATTGTGATACAGGGCTGTCAACGCCTGTTCACCGATGTGGGCATGAGGGATGTCCTGACGGCATCGAGCTTCTCCGATGCGTTCCGCAAATACCGGCGCGAGAAGCCGGACATCATCCTCGTCGACCTCGCCATCAATTCGGTGACGTATAGTGGTTTATCGTTTATCCGGAGGCTTCGCGTTCACGATCAGCGCACGGCGGTGCTCGTCTTCAGCATGCACAGCGACCCCGTCATCGTAAGCCGCGCGCTTGCGCTCGGCGCTAATGGCTACATTCTCAAGGACGCGCCACCCCACGAACTCCTGACGGCGTTGCAGCGTGTGCGGTCCGGGTCATCCTACATAAGCCACGAGCTCGCTTCCAGCCTCGCCTTCATGGAAGCGCGCGACAAGTGCAATCCGTTGCGCTCTCTGACGCTCCGTGAATTGCAGACGCTGGAGCTCATCGCAGAGGGTAGAGCTTATAATGACATCGCCGAAGCCCTCGGGGTCAGTTATAAGACCGTGGTCAACACCTCGTCGCTCTTAAAAAACAAGCTGGGCGCCCGATCCCTGCCGGAACTCATGCGGATTGGGATACGGCATCTGCCATCCATGACCACGACCAAAGGGATGTAGCCGATACCTTGCCCACCATAGTCATGGCAATTACTTTGACGATGTTTGGACAAGCTCCAGGCGGGATTTTACTCGGTTTTGGAACGACCCGGGCGCGCTGAGATGAGATCAATACTTGTGCTGTCTCTTGTAACGATTGCACTGGCCCCGCCCGTGTTGGCTCACTCGTGGTATCCCCGGGAATGTTGCAACGACAAGGACTGCCGCCCCGCAGACTCCGTCAAACAACTGCCCGGTGGAAACGCGGAAGTCCGGGTTGGAAACGAGGTGATGATTGTGCCGCGTAGTCTGAAGCGCCGTAAATCGAAGGATGAGCGCTTCTACATCTGTTACGACAGGATAAATGGCGCCCTGTCCGTATTTTGCTTCTTCGAGCCGGGACTGTCTTAGAAGCGGACGCACTCTAGCGGGAATCGGGGGAGACAGCGCCCGCGTCAAAACGCAGTCTCATGGTGACGGAAGCATGGCGATACGCGCCGCCAGCATCTCCAGTCAAATGCGCCTGGACCAAGTCGGGGCGCTGCAACTGCCCGAAAAACTGTTCCAAAGAGTATGTTTCCAGGCCGTGGACCACGCGCAAGAGTTTGTAGGCGTTTTCCCCAAAGGCAACGTAGTATCCAGCAGGCGTGATCGTGATCCAGTCCCCGGCTTGCGTCCCCAGCAAGGTCGCCAGAAGCGGTTCCTTCTCGTCAGGGTGCTCCGCGTCCCAAAGGCGGACTGTTCCATCGGCGCTTGCCGATACGATCATCTTTCCGTTTGGCGAGAAGGAAACGGACATTATCGAACCTGCGTGGCCCGAGAAGTTTCTGATTTCGCGCTCCGAGGCCAAATCCCAGAGTTTCAATACGTTGTCTTTGCCGCCCGATAGCACGAGGCTCCCGTCGGGGGAAAAAGCCACCGAACCGATTGCTCCCTGATGACCGTCAAGACATCTCACTTCGTCTCCGGAGGCTACGTCCCAAACTCTCACCGTTCCGTCATTGCTGCCTGAGACCGCCAGCTTGCCATCGGGAGAAAGCGCCACGGAAAGAACTGCGCCTTCGTGGCCTCTGAAACTCTTGACCTCCGCCCCGGTGGCTGCGTCCCACAGTGTAAGCATAGTGTCTGTACTTCCCGACAGCACCAGCTTTCCGTCTCGCGAGAAGGCTACCGACGTCACCGCCTCCCAATGACCGGCTGTCACGTTTAGCGCGCTTCCGGTCTCCAAATCCCAAATGATCACGGTGTGATCCTGACTCCCCGAGGCGGCCAGCCTGGCATCGGGCGAGAACGCCACCGATGTGACGCCACCGTCATGGCCGAGGAGCGTCTTCAGCACGCGGCCGGACGCCACATCCCAGAGTTTCAGCGTCTTGTCCAAGCTCCCCGACAGTGCGAGCTTCCCTCCGGACGAGTAGGCAACCGACGTAACCGGCGCCAAATGGCCCATGAAAGTCTTGAGCGCGCGCCCGGTGGCGGCGTCCCAAAGTCTCAGCGTTTTGTCTCCGTTCCCAGACAGCACGAACTTGCCATCGGGTGAAAAGGCGGCTGAAAAGATTTCGGTCGACGGCGCTTGCATGCCGGACGTGCTACGCAGTTCGTGTCCGGTAGCCACATCCCAAAGCTTCAAGACCCTGTCGGCGCCGGCGGAAAGCCCCAGAATCCCGTCAGGCGAAAAGGCTACCGCATTGACGGCGCCCGCATGGCCGTCGAAGCTCCGAATCTCGCCTCCGCTGGCTATGTCCCACAATCTCACTGTCTTGTCGGAGGCAGCCGAAAGCGCCATCCTGCCATCCGGCGAAAACTTCACCGATTGAACCGCCCCTCTATGTCCGGTGAAGCTCTTGAGTTCGCGGCCGCTCTCAATGTCCCAAAGCTTTATGCTGCTGTCTTCGCTTCCAGACAGCGCCAGTTTCCCGTCGGGAGAGAATGTCACCGAATGGACGGGACCTGAATGACCGGCAAAGCTTCTGATCTCGCGCCCGGTGACGACACCCCATAGTTTCATCGTGCTGTCGCCGCTCCCGGAGAGCACGGTCTTGCCATCGGGGGAGAAGGCTGCCGAATAAACCGGACCGTCATGGCCAAAGAAGGTTTTCAGCTCGGCGCCGGAAGACACGTCCCAAAGTATGAGTTTGTCATAGCGGCTTGCCGATACCGCCAGAGTCCCATCTGGCGAAAAGGCCACCGAATAAATGCTCCCTCTGAAGCCCGCATGCTGGGCCCGCTCCCGCATTCTGATCGCGATGTCGTAGCTGATGGCGATGCTGCCGCCAGGCATTAGCGCACGCGATTTAGCCCGGAAGCTTCTCACCTCGCGCCCCGAAACCACGTCCCAAAGCTTGAGAGTTTCATCGTCACTTCCAGACAGAGCGAGCGTCCCATCTGGGGAGAAGGCCACAGACCTGACCGGCAGGTCGTGGCCAAAGAAAGTTCCAATCTCGCGCCCGGAAGCTACTTCCCAGAGCTTCAGCTTGTCGTCATCGCTTCCCGACAAAGCCAGCCTTCCGTCGGGCGAGAAGGCTACGGCGCGAACGTCTTGCGAATGTCCGAATTGCGTTTGCACCTTGACGGCC
>JBAVVQ010000029.1:0-1907 GCA_049697375.1 Rhodomicrobium sp. | reverse complement strand
GTTCAAGGACGAGCTGCCGTGGATCTACGGCGAGACGAAAGCATCTCAGCGCGAAGCGGAATTGCTGCTGGAGAAAATGACTGAGCGGTATGGACGGACAGCAAAGGCGTTTGCCCATGAAAACGGGAGAGGAAACGACGCCCTGCAGAAGGTGAAGCAGATCCACAAGTACTCGAGCCTGGAATATTTCTGGATCGTGACGCCGCTCAAGCAATGGGCATTCAGGATCCTCCGCATCTCGGACGACGGCGGCACGACCGGTTTCTTGCTCGACCCAATCGACGACATTCCGCGTTTCGAGGAATAAAGCTCTCACTCCCCCGCCACAACCACCCGCTCCAACCGCGGCTTCGAACTATCGCCGAGCGTCCGGTTGTCGAAGATCGTGATACGAAACCCGCTCCACCGATTGCAGCCCCGACAGCGCAGCCGAAATTGCAAATCGGTTTGTCCAGCCCCTCTACGCACAGACCGGTTGGTATGCTCCCCACGGCCTCTGTGACCGCCTTGGGCGGGCCGAACCGACGGCTTAGGATCTCCCCTTCGAAGCTTCGAGTCGGTCGCGGTCTGGCACCCGGTCGTCGCGCATGATGACGTAAAGCTGCGTAAGGCGCAATTCGGCGAGCGACATGGCGTCAGTAGGGCGTAACTTTCGTGAGCCCGGCGGACAGGGCCGAATAAGCGACTTGGAAGCGTATCGGCCGGTTGCCGATGCCAAGCGGGAGCGGAATGGCCGCGTTTGAGTAGACCAGGGCAGCGATGTTTTGAGCCGACGAACCAGCCGGACATCCGGTCACGACCAGCTGCCAGTCGCCAGGATAGGGTTGATCGTTGGGCGGGGCACCCGGGGTTGCGAGTGAGGGCTGTGCAGTCAGGTTGCCGTTGGTAGGGTTGATCTGGAAAACCATGCCTGTGGGGCCGCTCATAAGCTTAGTCCTTTTCTTTGACGCGAAATAAATCCGCAATGCGGAAAGACGAGATCTCCGTCATTGGGCTCCTCGACTAAGGAAACGCCAGCACGATCGTCTTTGATCATGAAGTCAGCCACCTCGTCATCGACATCGACTTGCCCACGTGTAATTGTTGACGATGAACTTCGTTCCACCGTGGTTGATCTCGTCAGTGCCCTTCTGGCATTGCAGACGCTTCATCGCGCAGCCTCCTCGCTGGCGTCGAAAGTGACAGGTGGTCATCGCAAAGCCGCTTTAAATTTCGACGCCGACTTTCGAAGCTCAGCTCGATTGTACTGGTCTAGGTTAAGCTTAAAGTTCAATGATATAAATCACTTAGCGAAATTATCGATCAAAGAAAAGCTATCGCTGCGCGCTTGAATCGGAAAGCGGGCAATCGGTTGCACTGACCGGGTCACGCGGTGCCTCCACACAGAACCGCGCCCTCGATACGCGGACGAACGAGCGCAACGAAAGAAGCCCCGTCTCGCGTCGCGGCCTTCCTAAAAGAAGAGCACGCGTCGGGAGATTGTCGAAGTTTCCCTTCCTCTATCGCTACAACGACCCTAGCAGCATGTTTTCTGCTAGCCAATCCGATTGCGGACAGTCCGCACCCTATCGATGAGGCGGAACAAGCGGCGTAACCTGCCGAGCCCGCTCCGCCACCGAGCCGGCAAGTTTTCCTGCCTCCTGCATGTAGTCGCTCGCAAATTTGCTCAGGAATGCAGACTGCAGATCTCCCAACTCTGTCAATGAGCGGCAGTGCGAGTTCTGCTCGGAAGTTTCAGATGCTGCTCGCAACGATGGCCAAAGAAATGGCAGAGCTCCATCTGGTTTTGCACGAAACGCTTGAAGACTTCCTCGCCCGATTTTTGCCAGGTTAACAGGGCGGCATCATAAGCCGAGGTGATGCTTTCAGCCTCGGCATTCTTCCCGTCGATGCCGTCCGCCCCGAGA
>JBAVVQ010000028.1:0-3492 GCA_049697375.1 Rhodomicrobium sp. | reverse complement strand
GACGATGTCGTCGCCGGGCCCCATCGCCGCCGTGCTGCCGACGAGTTCCGCTAACGCCTGACACGCTTCGTCGATCGTGCGCGCATTCTTCCAATAACCGAGGTTTAGATAGAGCCCGCGTGTGGTGAACGCGTTGGTCGACACCAACTCGTAAATATCCTTCGCGGTCATCGGCCGAAGCGGAGTAAAGGCCCACAGGAAATAATCGATCGCCTCGCGCGCCCGACTGCGCCAAGCTCCCGCGGCTACTCCTGCCTCGATCATGGAAAGCCTCCAGCTTACTCCGGCTATCGGGATGATACGCCTTTCAACCACAACGGGTTCACCGGCACATCCCGCATCCCCATCGCCTCTTGTCGATAGTTTAACATGCAGTGTACCCTGGGCCCGAAACCTCCTGGTGAGGTGAATTGCTTATGGCCGCGAGCGATCGACGGTCTCGACGCGACGCAGAACGGTCAGCTTCTCGCATGGAAAGGAAGCACGATTGCACCGTTAACGTTCTGTTTCAGCGTTTTGATGAGGCGCGTGGGAGGAGGGGGTTCCATCCGCACTGTCACGCTGGCGCGGACCACCATGAAAATCGGGCTCGCCAACCTCGCCATCAATTATGTGAATTTGTGTTGCGTCTTTTGTCTGACTCGCAACCTCCTCTTCGCATGGCGAAGACGACAGAGCGGCGCCACTTGGAAAAAGTGCTCAATCGCTGGCTGTGAGGGTGACATCGACATGACAATCGGGCAGGGCGACGGTCTCCGCACGAGGCGGCTGCGGTTCGAAGGTGATCGTCCTACTGCGGCGACTCAATCACAGAAAACTTGCATCGCTGCTTGGAGGAAAGCTCTCTTGGCTGAGCCTCAAATCAAGGACGCTGCAGAGTGCGAGATTTGGGCCACCGATGGGCCACCAAAAAACGTTTGAAAAGGAATGGCCTAAAAAGCCTTTGATTTTCTTTGGTTTTTGGTGGGCGCACAAGGATTCGAACCTTGGACCCGCTGATTAAGAGTCAGCTGCTCTACCAACTGAGCTATGCGCCCGCCTCACCTGATCCCCCAGCTATAATGTGTATGGGGGCGTGTGTCCACGCCTGTGTTGTGCTTGCGAAGACTGTTTGTTGTTAAACACGTTCTTCCGATTTGGCAAGGGAAGAAGCCGATGGCGGCCGTGGGCCTGGTTGTGTGGCGAGAGGAAGAGTGGCGTGGGAATCGGCCCTTGGAATGACTTCCGGGGCCAGCGCGCCGAGCGACACATAAATCTTCAGAAGGTCGTCGACCTTCATGTCGGGGACGGGCGTGATAGCCGTGTCGGCGACGAATACAAGGCCGCCCGACATGGGTATCGGAGCGGCCGGAAGATAGACAAGCCTGCGCCGTTCGCCTGCGATAAGATAGAGCTGCTGGCTTGCGAGAAGGGCAAGGATGTCGACGGCAGTCTCACTGGAGCCAAAAAAGCGGCATGACACCACGCTCATGCCCGAAAGGTCACCGGGCGCGCCAGTCCTGTTTGTCGCCAGCCGCACCACGCGGGAAACCGGGCTGTAAATCGACCGGATGAGCGGCACTCGTGAAAACAATCTGTCGAGATAGTTCTGGATAATGCTTTTGGCCCTCGTTTTCACGATCAGGCCCAGCAACCAAATTCCGGCCAGGGCGATGGCGACCCCGAGCCAGAACGCCAAGGTGTCCTGGCTGGGGCCGAGAATATAGGTCCCGCCCCAGGTAAGGAGGTCACCGAGCACCGTGCCGGGGCCGATTGCGCCTCGCACAAAATTCACGATGTAGGCGGCTATGAAAACGGTAAGGACGATCGGGAGAAGAAACAGAAGCCCCGCCAGAAAGGACCCGATCACACTCGTGCGCCAGAATCGAGAGAACCAATCCAGCATACGTGATACTCCTTCGTCCAACGGGCTTTTCATGTCAGCGTCGACACTGTCCGGTTCCATTTCAGTATACATGGAACGCATAATTTATGTGTTACTGAGTTATGCGAGTGAAAATTGGGTCGGGTTTTTGTCGTTTGTAAGCCATTTACTTCCTGTTCGCAGAGGCTCTTGCTGAGATGGGGATGCTCCTCGCAGAACGGGAGGGCCGGACGGCGATGGCAGGCTTGGCGGCGCTCTGCGCAGCCTGAAGATCCCGGTTGATAGCGGCGTCAACAGATAAGGCATGACGCGCGAGTCGCGCTAGTCTCCCGCGCAAAGCGAGGGGAGAATTGCGCTTGGAACCGTCGATTGTTTGCCCAAACTGCCGGACCGAGGTCAAGCTCACGGAAACTTTGGCCGCTCCGCTTATCGAGGCTGTAAGGCGCGAAAGCGATCAGAAGCTGCGCTCGAAAGAAGCCGAGATCGTAAAGCGCGAAGCCGCGATCCGGGCGCAGCAGGAGGCCGTGAAGCAGGATCGCGACGCGATGGAGGTGAAACTTGCCGAACGCTTGAAGGGGGAGCGCAAGAAGCTCGCGGAGGAAGAGGCCAGGAAAGCGCGGGCCGCTGTTTCCGTCGACCTCCATCTCAAGGATCAGCAACTCGAGGAGTTGACCCAGGCTTTCAAAGAGCGCGAGGCGAAACTTGCAGAGGCGCAGAAAGCTCAAGCCGACGCTGTCCGCAAAGAGCGCGAGCTCGCCGATAAAGAGCGGGAACTGGACCTGACGGTCGAAAAGCGCGTGCAGGAAAAACAGGCCGAAATCCAGGAACGCGCGAAGGCGGCGGCGGAGGAGACGCTTCTGCTCAAGGTCCAGGAAAGAGAGCAGACGATCCTTTCGATGCAAAGGCAGATCGAGGAGCTGAAGCGGAAGGCGGAGCAGGGGTCGCAGCAACTCCAGGGCGAGGTGCAGGAGTTGCAACTTGAGGCGCTGCTTCGGGCAAGTTTTCCGCATGATACGATCACGCCCGTGCCGAAGGGGGAATTTGGCGGCGACGCGGTTCAGCTCGTGACGACGCCCTTCGGGCAAGCCTGCGGAAAAATCCTTTGGGAGTCGAAACGCACCCGCAATTGGAGCGACGGCTGGCTGCAAAAGCTGCGCGACGATCAGCGCGTAGCCAAGGCCGACGCCGCGATCATCGTCTCGCAGGCGTTGCCGAAAACCATCGAAACCTTCGGCCAGATCGACGGCATCTGGATCGCCTCGCCGAAATGCGCGGTCGCGCTCGCCATCGCGATTCGCTGCCAGTTGATCGAGGTCACGGCCGCGCGGAAGTCGGGCGAGGGGCAGCAATCCAAGATGGAGGCGATGTACCAGTATCTGACAGGGCCGCGTTTCCGCCACCGCGTGGAGGCCATCGTCGAAAAGTTCGGCGAGATGCAAACCGACCGGGAGAAGGAGCGCAAGGCCATGCAGAAGGCATGGGCTAAGCGCGAGCAGCAGATTCGCGGCGTTATTGACGCGACCGCCGGGATGTATGGCGATATGCAGGGCATCGCGGGGCGGTCGCTCCAGGAGATCGAAGGGCTCGATTTCGAGGCGGAGGCGGCGATCCCTACGGCTCAACGCGAC
>JBAVVQ010000027.1:0-4101 GCA_049697375.1 Rhodomicrobium sp. | reverse complement strand
TACCCTTCTGAAATTGAACTTTGTTGCGCGCCATGGGAAACCCGTTGCAAATCAGTTGTTCTTGTTTTGTTCCATAGCATACCCAATCCGGCTGACGCAAGTGCGTAATCAGGAATTAAATTTAATGGGCAATTTGTTAAGGATAAAACGTTGTTGGTTTTCAATGGTTTATATTGGTTTATCCCGCCCGGTCTGAGGCTGCGGCGCTCCTCGGTGTTGCGCCTTGTACACGACTTTTTAAGTATAACGCGGGAGGAAGTAATTCCAGCGCGTTTCTGTTAACCATGCAGCGATTTACCATCATGGCGTGGCCTGTTTTGGCAACGATCCATTTACCGTTGAGGACCGGTCTTTGCGCCGTGATCGCGGGCGCTGGTGCGGCTTGGCCATCTTGCCTCCGCCGATGGTGGGATAGGCGCCGCTGAAATCACGACGCCTTTGCGCAAGCAGCCTGAAAAGTGCAAAGTCGGCGCTATCGCGGCTGACACGCTTAATAGCGGCACAAACAAATGCTATATTCACTTCATGACGAAGCGTTTTGAACAAGCTGTCGCCGAGATCAGAAAGCTGCCGGACGAACGGCAGGATCAGGTTGCCGAGCTGCTGATCGAGCTGGCGAACGAGGAAGGCAGTCCGCCGCGCCTGACGCCAGAACAAATCGAGGGCGTCCGCCTCGCCCTAAGGCAGGCTGAACTTCGCCAGTTCGCAAGCGATGAAAGCGTGGAACGCCTCCTTTACCGGCCGTGGAAATGAAGCTGCGGCTAACGCTTGCAGCGGAGTTTGATTTGGAGCACATCCGGGACACGATTATCTCGGAAAATCCGGCAGCGGCTGAAAAGGTCCAGCAAGCGATCACGAAGGCCATCGAGCTTTTGCAGTCGTTTCCGTATCTTGGGCGGCCGGGCGCCCTCAAGGAGACACGGGAGAAAACGGTAAAGTCTCTTCCTTACATTGTCGTCTATCGCGTCCACGACGAAGAACTCATTATCCTCCGCATTTTCCACGGCGCGCAGAACCGGCCTTGAGGCGGCTTGAGTAAAACGCTACCTGTCTCCCCATGTCCGACGATACGATTCTCGCTCCGCCGCCCATTGAGCCGATCAAGCTGAAGGATGCGCTTGAAGAGCGCTACCTCGCCTATGCGCTCTCCACCATCACGCAACGCGCGCTGCCCGATGTGCGCGATGGCTTGAAGCCCGTCCATCGCCGCCTGCTCTACGCCATGCGCCAGCTCAAGCTCGACCCCACGGGCGGCTTCAAGAAATGCGCGCGCGTCGTCGGCGACGTGATCGGTAAATATCACCCGCATGGCGACCAGTCCGTCTACGACGCGCTGGTGCGGCTCGCGCAGGATTTCGCGCAGCGCTATCCGCTGGTCGACGGCCAGGGCAATTTCGGCAATATCGACGGCGATAACGCGGCGGCGATGCGCTACACCGAGGCCAAGCTGACGCCCATCGCGGCGGCGCTGCTCGACGGCATCGACGAAGACACGGTCGATTTCCGCGAGACCTATGACGGTGAGGAGGAGGAGCCGGTCGTGCTCCCCGCGAGCATCCCGAACCTGCTCGCGAACGGCTCCAGCGGCATCGCGGTCGGCATGGCGACGAGCATTCCGCCGCATAATCTGGATGAGGTGTGCGACGCGGCGCTGTACCTCGTCAAGAGTCCGCGCGCGAGCGTGGAGACGCTCTTGAGTTTCCTGAACGGGCCGGACTTTCCGACGGGCGGCATTCTTGTGGACGATCAGGCGGCGCTTGTCGAAGCCTACAAGACCGGGCGCGGCTCCTTCCGCCTGCGCGCGCGCTGGCATGTCGAGGACACGGGCCGCGGCACATATCAGATCATCGTCACCGAAATCCCCTATGGCGTACAGAAGTCGCGGCTCATCGAGAAGATGGCCGATCTGCTGCAGGCCAAGAAGCTGCCCTTGCTTGGCGATGTCGACGACGAGTCGGCGGAAGACATCCGCATCGTCATCGAGCCCAAATCGCGCAACGTGGACGCGGCGCTTCTCATGGAGCAGCTTTTCAGGCTGACGGAGCTTGAGGCGCGCGTGCCGCTCAACATGACGGTGCTGTCGAAGGGGCAGGTCCCGCAGGTGCTGGGCCTGGGCCAAGTGCTGCAGGAATGGCTCGACCACCGCAAAGTCGTGCTGCGCCGCCGCTCCGAGCACCGGCTGAAGCAGATCGAGCACCGGCTCGAAGTGCTCGACGGCTTCTTGATCGCCTATCTCAATCTCGACGAGGTGATCCGCATCATCCGCAACGAGGACGAACCGAAGCCGGTAATGATCGCGCGGTTCAACCTCACCGATGTGCAGGCCGAGGCGATCCTCAATATGCGGCTCAGGTCTCTGCGCAAGCTCGAAGAGATCGAGATCAAGACCGAGCACGGCAAACTGTCGGAGGAGCGCAAAGCGCTGATCGAACTGTTGGGCTCGGACGACAAGCAGTGGGACAGGATCTCGGCCGAGATCAGGGACGTCAAGAAGCGGTTCGGCAAGGGCACGCCAAACGGCAAGCGCAAGACCGAGTTCGCCTCGCTGCCGCAGATCGACGTTTCGGTGGAAGATGCGCTGATCGAGAAGGAGCCGGTAACCATCGTGTTGTCGGAGAAGGGCTGGATCCGCGCTCTGAAGGGGCACGAGGCCGATCTCTCGAAGCTGAGTTTCAAAACCGACGACACGCTGAAATACGCCATCAAGGCGCAGACGACCGATAAGCTTGTGCTTTTCGCCACCAATGGGAAGTTCTACACGCTCGATGTCAACGCCCTTCCAGGCGGTCGCGGCCAGGGCGAACCGGTGCGGCTGATGATCGATTTCGAAGAGGCCGACGACATCCTGGAAGGGTTTGTTCACAAGCCCGGGCGGAAGCTGCTGGTGGCCTCGACGGTCGGCAACGGCTTTATCGTGCCCGAGGAGGAAGTCGTCGCCCAGACGCGCAAGGGCAAGCAGATCCTGAATCTGGCCGAGGGCGAGCGAGCCGCGCTCTGCCGGCCGGCTGAAGGCGATTCCGTTGCGGTTCTGGGCGAAAATCGCCGTTTCCTCATCTTCTCCCTCGCCGAGCTGAACGAAATGACGCGCGGCCGCGGCGTCCGGCTTCAGAAATACAAAGATTGCGGCCTCTCCGACGTACAAGTGTTCGACAGCGGTTCAGGTCTGAAAGTGGGGGAGGCCTCGGGACGGGTAAAAATCGTGAGCGAGCTGGCCGATTATCGTGGCGCGCGCGCTCAGGCCGGGTCGGCCGCGCCGAAAAGCTTGCCGAAAAGCAATCGCTTCGGCTGGCTTGGCTTCGAAAAGGAGTAGCAGTTCGCAAGCAACGCAAATTGGCCACTCTTCTTGGAGAGTTTCGCTTTGAGGGCGGTTCGCTTTTTTGATCGACGCGCCCTATGCGAGGGTTCTGAGAAATAAGAGCGGGCGCGAATGGTGAGTAGCAGGCTGGCTGCGGTTTTGGCCGCGCTCTGCGCAGTTTTCTGCGCCGGGCCTGTTCGCGCCGTGGACGTGGACTTCTCTCTGAAAGACGATCCGCCCTCGTCAGTCTGGATCGTTGAGCTTGGCGGCTATGGCGTGCTGGAGCCCACTTATCTCGGGTCCAAATATTACAACATCGGTTTCAAGCCGCTGCTCGGCTTCCGGCAAGCTGGCGATCGGGAGTGGCTTTCCTTCCCCAACGACGCCTTCGATTACAACCTTTACGAAGCGGCGGACTTCCGCACGGGTCCGGCCGGCAACCTGACCTTGCAAAGCCGGCTTCACGGCCAGGACATCGATCTGCGCCTCGGAAAGGCTGACGTGGATCTGCAAGGCGGCGCGTTCGCGGAGTATTATCCCGTAAACTCTATTCGCACGCGGGCGGAGCTTCTCCAAGGCGTCACGGGCAATATGGGATTTGCCGTCAACCTTTCCGCCGATTACATCTGGCGCCCTGCCGCTGACTGGACGCTTACCTTCGGCCCGCGCGCGCAGGTTGTGAACGATCAGTACGCTTCGGACTATTTTTCAACTCAGATCGCTTTCCGGAACAATAATGTCTATGTGCCGTACCGCGCCGAAGGAGGCGTTTTGACCTCCGGAGCGGAGTTCACCGGCAAATATGA
>JBAVVQ010000026.1:0-1644 GCA_049697375.1 Rhodomicrobium sp. | reverse complement strand
CAAGCGGCCGCCGCCCCGACCCGGACTTATTCGGGTAGCGCTCCACCGCGACATTATCGGAGATCAACGCAGCCACGCCGCTGTCGACGACCCACTGCTGCAAACGTGGGTCGCGTCCGTCGAGCGCGGCGCAGCTTTGGTTCAGCGTGTGGGCGTCGGGCTGCCTCTTCATCTCCATGATTTTCCGCCCGAAGCCCGTATGGAAACAAACCATATCGCCGGTCTCCACGATGGCCCCCTGCGCCTTCATGGCCTCCTCAAGCCCGTCGAAGCCGATATCCGCCTTCGCGTCGCCGGCAAGCGCATGCAGGTCGATGAGAACAGCCCGGCCCTGTACGCAACGTTCGGCCATCGTCTCGATGCCGAGCCGCTTCGCTTCGGTGGCGTGGCCCTCGGTCATAACGATGTGCTCGCCGCCGCGCCACCCGTTGTAGAACACCGTCTCGGCGACGCCATCGCCGTTAGCGTCGAACTCCGACCCGATATGCGCGAGCGAATCCCATTGTGTGAAGTATTGCGTGTGAAGCGTGACCTGATCGTCGCACACGACGTCCGTCAAGTCGGCGTCCTCGCCCGAAAGGCGCAATAAATAGCGCTTCACGCCGTCCGGGCTGGTCGTCGCACGCCGCCTCGGGGGATGGCGGGCGGAATGGAGGACATTGCCGCCGGGATAGTCGAGGGGCAGCGAGAGGCAGAACGTGCGGCCTTCGCGGACTTCGGCGATGCCCTGAAGCACCTTCTCGGGCGTGATCAGGTTGAGCCGCCCAACCTCGTCATCGGGGCCGAACTCGCCCCAGTTCGATTGATTAGGCCGGTGGCGCCATCGCATTGAACTCTCCTCCGGAACACAAAAAGAGCTTCGGCGAAATCGCCTTGCGGACAGGTTAACGAGAGTTTCTGCCTGGTCAAGTCATTGATAGTTCGAGGAAAAATTCTGAAAAGAACACCATCGCTCCCGCCCGCGTCGCGCCTGTTCCGGCTCTGCGCAAGGTTAATTCGCGAAGTCAAAATATATTTAACGGACTTTTGCGCGTCCCAGTAAATGAAATAATTCCGGCATTAAATTTAATTTAATGGCCAATTTATTATGGATAAAAATCTTTGATTTTCAATAGCTTATATCGGCTTGCCCTCCCCGGTGAAAGGCGGTGTCGCTCCTCGGTTTTGCGCCGAGTAAACCAAACGCTAACCAAACTCATGACCAGAAATAATTCCGGCGCGCTCCCGTTAACCATAAAACCATTAACATCGCGGCGCAGCCCCGGAGCGTAGCCAAACTTTCGCATCAGAACTTCAGCCGCATCCCGGTTAAAATGAGGGCCGTATTATCATTGATGTAGCCGGAGGCGACGCCGCCAGTCGCTTCCGAGTAGCTGATGCCGCCATAGAGATCGAGATGCTTCGAGAAAGCGTATTCGACGAGGACAGAGCCTTGGTGGTAGTCGCCAGGACAGTTGCTGCCGGTTTTGTTGCCGATGGCGCCGGTCGCGATATTATTTGAGGTTTGCATGGCGCAGGTCGCGCCGCCCGAGCCCGCGGTCAGAAAGGGATTCTGGCTCAGATGGTAGTAGGCGATGCTGAAGGTCCAAGGCGCAACCAGATAGGTTGCGCCTGCCCACGCCGTCTGTTGGACCCTGTGGCTGC
>JBAVVQ010000025.1:0-1936 GCA_049697375.1 Rhodomicrobium sp. | reverse complement strand
CGGTCGAGCGCGTTGATATTGCAGATCAGGTTGTGGTCGACGCCTATCTTCCGCCCTACGATCCCGTCCAGGTGCTCGATCCGGCGGAGCCTGTCACCATGGGCGCCATGGTCGGGCCGGATGCCTTTACCGAGGTTCGCTTCCTTTCGCATTACAAGCAGACGAAGGCGCTGCGGTTCATTCCGCAGTTCGCCTCTCAATTTGCGCAGGTGTTCGGGCGCGAATCCGGCGGCCTCGTGCGCGGCTATCGCAGCGAGGATGCCGAAATGCTCGTGGTCGCGATGGGCTCGATCTGCGGCACCATCAAGGATACGATCGACGAAATGCGCGACGGCGGCATTCGAATAGGGCTTGTCACGATCATCTCCTACCGGCCATTCCCGCTCGATGCCTTGCAGAAGATCCTCGGCGGCGCTCAAGACGTCGTCGTAATCGACAAGAGCGTCGCTGTCGGCATGGGCGGCCAGCTCGCAAACGATGTCGATGCGGCTCTGCGAAATCTTCCGCATGCGCCGCGCCTGCACTCGGCCGTCGCGGGTTTGGGCGGGCGCCCCGTCACGCGCCAGTCACTGCGCCGTCTGTTCCGGCAGGCCGCGACGGACCCCTGGGAGGGAACGCTTTTTCTCGATCTCAACGACCGCGTCGTAGGCCGGGAAATCCATCGCGCCGGCAAGTTGCGGCGCGCCGGGCCGACCGCTGAAGCCATCTTGCGCCACCTTGCGGAGTCCGCTCCTGATCGGGCCGCCGAATGAGAGGCAAGCCATGAACGACCGCCCCCAAACCTTCGCGCCGGACGAAGCCGCGGAGAAGCTGAAGTTCTATCAGAAAGGGACCTTTACGGTCGGCAACAGGCTGGTATTGGAAGAAGAGCGATCCGTGCAAGCTTCGCAGGAGCGCTCAAACACCATCAACTGCGGCCACCAGGCCTGTCAGGGATGCGGGGAGGCGCTTGGCGCCCGTTACGCACTCGACGCCGCGATGCGCGCCACGGGCAACGATCTTATCGCCGCCACAGCGACCGGCTGCCTCGAAGTTTTTACGTCGCGCTATCCCGAAACATCTTGGCAGTTGGCCTGGATCCATTCCTTGTTGGGCAACGCAGCGGCGGTCGCAACGGGCATCGCCGCCGCCATCCGCGTGAAAAAGCGCCAAACGCGGGTCATAGCCCAGGGCGGTGATGGGGGCACGGGCGACATTGGCTTCCACTGCCTCTCCGGCATGTTCGAGCGTAACGATGACGTGCTCTATCTCTGCTACGACAATGAGGGCTCCATGAGCGAGGGGGGGCAGCGCTCGGCGGCGACGCCGCCAACTGCGCGGACGGCGACGACGCCCGCGATAGGGCTGGAACCGGGCAACGTCTTCGGTACAGGTAAGTCCGTGCCGAAAATCGCGGTTGCTCATGGCATTCCCTACGTTGCAACGGCGTCGGTCGCCGATTTGCGTGATCTTGAGCGTAAGGTGACGAAGGCAATGTCCATTCACGGCGCGCGCTATATCCAGATCCACGTGCCGTGCCCACTCGGCTGGGGATCTGCGCCGCACGATACGATCCGGCTTGCCCGGCTTGCCATCGAATGCGGTTTCTATCCCATCTTCGAGGCCGAGCACGGCAAGGTCACGGATGTCCGCAAGATCCGCCGTAAGGTTCCGGTGCAGGACTATCTAATGCTTCAGAGCCGCTTCACGCATCTTTTCCGTGATGGCAAGGCAGACCCGCGGGTCGCACGCTTGCAGGCGATCTGCGACGCCAATATCGCCGATTATAGCTTGCTCGATGCTGCAAACGCGGATGCATGAGGATTTGAGGCCATGGAACATCCGTTTGCCGTCACACTCGATCCCGGCACATCGCTGAAAAACCGTACCGGATCTTGGCGTACGTCCCGCCCGGTGTACGTGCATCGTCTGTCGCCCTGCAGTCATGCATGCCCGG
>JBAVVQ010000024.1:0-4301 GCA_049697375.1 Rhodomicrobium sp. | reverse complement strand
TCGACCATGTCCGCCCGCATGTACAGCGTCTGATCGCCCATCATGACGTCATAGATCAGCGTCTCGTAGCCGACATTCGGCTCGTTCGGAAACCAGTCATTGTCGCGAAAATCCATCCGCACGCCTGCAAGGTCCACGACCGGCCCAGGCCGCTTGACGGCGAATTGCAGCGAGATGCCTTCGTCCGGCGCGATGGAGATGATCAGCCAGTTTTCCGGCAAGCAGAAGACGGGCGTAGAGCGGAAGGGGGTGTACGGCGCCTGCTTGAAACGGATCGCGACTTCCGTCTTGCGTTGCGAAAGATGCTTGCCCGTGCGGATGAAAAAGGGCACGCCCGCCCAGCGCCAATTGTCGATCTCAAGCTGCATCGCAACATAGGTCTCGACCCTCGAATCTCGCGCGACGTTTGGTTCGTCCCGATAGGCGCTGACCCCCTTGCCCAGCACCGTACCCGCCGCGTACTGCGCACGCACGACCTGAGTCGCCCTGACAGGGCGCATCGCGGTGAAGACGTCGGCCTTCCTGGACCGGATGGAAGAGGGGTCGAATCCGCTGGGCGGCTCCATGGCGACCATGGAGACAAGCGCCAGGGCATGATTGGGCACCATATCGCGCAGCGCGCCTGTCGCCTCATAGAAGGTTCCGCGCCTTTCCACGCCGACCGTTTCGGCCACGGTCACCTGCACATGATCGATGCGGTCGCGGTTCCAGATCGGCTCGAACATGCCATTGGCGAAGCGCAGCGCCATGATGTTCTGGACCGTCTCCTTGCCGAGGAAGTGGTCGATCCGGAAAATCTGGTGTTCGTTGAGTGTCCGCAGGACGCGAGCGTTAAGCGCGCGCGCCGACTCCAAGCTGTGGCCGAAGGGTTTCTCGAACACCACCCTGCGCCAGTAGCGAAGCTTTCCGTCCTGCTCCGCCGGCTGGTCGGTCAGCCCCGCCTCATGCAGATGCTCGATGACCGGACAAAAGAACTGTTCGGCGACGGCAAGGTAGAAGATGGCGTTGCCCTGCGTGCCGTGAGTCTTGTCAGCTTCGGCGAGGGCAGCGCGAAGGTTGTCGTAAAGCTCGGGTCTGCTCAAATCGCCTTGCACGTAAGACATCTTGTCGGCAAGGCGGCTCCAGGCCTCTTCGTCAATGCGGCCGCCGTTGAATCCCGCGGTCTTCCCGGCATAGCTTTTCAGCTTTTCATAAAGATAATCGCGCCAGCTTTCCGAGGTTGCGTCCGATCGGGCGACGCCGATGAGCGCAAAGTGCTCGGGGATCAGCCGGGTGCGCGACAAATTATAGAGCGCCGGAATCAACAAGCGGGAGGTCAGGTCGCCGCTTGCGCCGAAGACCACCATCGCACATGGCCCGGGCGGCGTTGGCTCTCTGCGCTGAGGACATTCAATCAACTCGACGATGGAAGGTATCGAAGTCATTTGCGCCTACTTTGACTCGTTTGAGGGGGCCGCTTGCGGGGTTTCGACATGGCCGCCAAAGCCGAAGCGCATGGCGGACAGCATCTTCTCGCCGAAGGTATGCTGCTGCCTGGAGCGGAACCGGACAAAAAGAGCGGACGAGAGCACCTCGGCGGGCACGGCTTCTTCGATTGCGGCTTCGATGGTCCAGCGGCCTTCGCCGGAATCCTGAACGAGGCCCGAGAAATTATGGAGATCCGGATCCTTGGCGAGGGCTATGGCGGCCAGATCGAGCAGCCAGGAGGAGATCACGCTGCCACGCCGCCAGACCTCGGCGATATCGGGAATATTCAGGTCAAAGCGTTCGTCCTCGGGCAGGTCTTTCGAATCCTTGTTGCGCAGGATGTCGAAGCCCTCGGCATAGGCCTGCATCAGCCCGTACTCGATGCCGTTATGAACCATCTTGACGAAGTGACCGGCGCCCGATGGCCCGGCGTGAATATAGCCGCGCTCGGCGCGGTTATCGCGCTTCTCGCGGCCCGGCGTTCGAGTAATCTCTCCCGATCCAGGGGCGAGGGTCGAGAAGATCGGATCGAGAGTGTCGACGGCTTCCTTGGGGCCGCCGATCATCAGGCAATAGCCGCGTTCGAGCCCCCAAACGCCGCCTGACGTGCCGCAATCGACGTAGCGGATTTGCTTTGCGGCCAATTCCTTCGCGCGGCGGATATCGTCCTTATAAAAGGTATTCCCGCCGTCGATGACGATGTCGCCCGGTTCGAGGAGGCGGCCAAGCTCGGCGATTGTCTCTTCGGTGATTTTCCCCGCGGGCAACATCACCCAGACAGCTCGCGGTTTCCCGTCAAGCCTTTTCACCAAATCCGGCAATGAACGAGTGGCTTGAGCGCCTTCCTGAGCAAGCGCCGCACCGGCGTTGGGATTGGCGTCGTACACCACGCAACTGTGTCCCGCTCTCATCAAGCGGCGGGAAATATTGCCGCCCATGCGGCCAAGTCCGATTACGCCGATCTGCATGTGCTCCGCTCCGTTAGCTTAAATGCGCGAGGCGCCAAATTCACAAATCATCGCCTTCGGCTCAGACATGTGAAAGTCAGATATGGGATGCCGCTAACATTCACCAACAGAGCCCAGGCGAAATCGCTCCGCGGAGCGCAACGGAAGCGAAGGTGGACGGCAGGCAGCCGTTCCATTGGCTGCCTGCATTCTTTTTCTATTTGAGAGGCGCCGGGGGCGGAGGCGCGCCGCATGGGCCTCCTCCGCAGGGGCCGCCATAGGGGCCTGGACCGTAACCGTACGGACCTGGACCGTAGTAAGAGCTCGCAGCGGCTGTAGCGGCTACAGCCGCGCCAAAGGCCGCAAAGGGCACCCATCCGTATCCGGGGCGCCACCCGTAGCCGGGACGCCAACCGCCACGCCAGCCATATCCGCCATATCCGCCACGCCAGCCGGGACCATACCCGCCGCCGCGCCACCAAACCTTGGTGACGGCGGTTGTCTGCTTGGCATTCGCGCCGGCGCCTGCCAAGCCGGGGTTTGCGACGGTGGCGCCTGCTTGTTCAGCGCTCATCGCCAAGCCTAAACTCATGGCAAGGGCCAGGAAAGTTGTTCTTTTCATGCGCAATCTCCGTTTCCACCTTCCTTCCTCGATTCGGGGAATGTGAAAGCTGAAAATGACGGAACAAGGGATTCGGCGCGCCATTATTGTAACAGGAATGTTCCGAACGTCTCTTTGACCCAAGTTATGACGTTTCTTAAAGTTCTCTTAATGCGCCAAATGCGGGCGGGAACTGAGCGTGATCTCGAACATTTGGCTGAAATGCTTACATCAAATGCCCACGGATGAAGAAGACGGTCTTCCGGGGTCTCTTTTTCGAACGCCAGGAAACGGTCACGGTCTTTGCAAAAATCTCACTCGGACAATGCCGCCGAACTGACCGTCCGCGGAGTGTTGATCGGCGCTGCGATCACTGTCGTGTTCATGGCCGCCAACGTCTATCTGGGCCTGAAGACGGGCATGACCTTTTCCTCCTCGATTCCTGCCGCAATCATCTCGATGAGCGTCCTGAGAGCGATGGGCTCGGCCGGCATCCTCGAAAACAACATCGTCCAAACGCAGGCCTCCGCCGCCGGTACGCTTTGCAACGTGATCCTCGTGCTGCCCGGTCTCATTTTGATCGGCTTCTGGCGCGACTTCCCGCTCTGGCAGACAATGGCGGTCTGCTTTGTCGGCGGCATCCTCGGCGTTCTTTATTCCGTTCCGCTTCGCCGGGTGATGGTTGTGGGAAGCAATCTGCCCTTCCCCGAAGGCGTCGCGGCGGCTGAGGTTCTTCGTGCGGGGCACCGGGATGAAGCGGCGGCCGGGCAAAGGGATGGCGAGGCCGGACTGCGCGAGCTGGGCCTCGGCGCAGCCGCTGCGGCAGCGTTGAGTCTTTTGACGAACGGCCTGAAGCTGCTCCCCGATAAGCTCTCAGGGTCGCTCTCTTATGGCCCCGCCGTGTTCCAGATGGGCGGCAGCCTGTCGCTCGCCTTGATCGGCGCCGGCTATCTGGTGCGGATTGGCGTCGGACTCGCCCTTATCCTCGGCCTGTTCATCGCGTGGGGCGTCGCCGTTCCGGTCCTGATGACCATAGGACCGCGGCCATCGGGCGGCCTTGCGGCGGCCGCCGATGCGATCTGGTCGGAAAAAGTGAGGCTGATCGGCGCGGGCATCATGGCCATCGGCGGGCTTTGGACTATCATCACCTTGGTGAAGCCGATGCTCGATAGCATGCGCCTCGCCTGGAAAGCGTCCCGAAAGCGTCACTCCGATCTGCCTCGCCATTAACAAGACTTCCCCATCGCTTGGGTTGCGGTCGCGATCGCGCTTTTTACCGTTCTGAC
>JBAVVQ010000023.1:0-14997 GCA_049697375.1 Rhodomicrobium sp. | reverse complement strand
ATCCTATTGTGCCGCAATTTCGCGCCGGGGGCCACGCCCGAGGAGCAGGCGGCGTCTTTCTCGGCGGAATGGGGCCTTTGGCGCTTGCCGTTCCTGTTGTCCATTTTCCTCCTTGTGATCTCTGTCTGGATTCGCTTCACGCTGAACGAGTCCCCCGTGTGGCGACAAATGAAGGAGGAGGGCAGGGCGTCGAAAGCGCCGGTCTCGGAGGCATTCGGCAATTGGAAAAACGGACGCCTCGTTCTGCTTGCGCTTCTGGGGCTTACCGCGGGTCAGGGTGTGGTCTGGTATACGGGCCAGTTCTACGCGCTATTCTTTCTGACGCAGACGCTCAAGGTCGATCCGCAGTGGGCGAACATCATGATCGCTTTGTCGCTGGTGATCGGCACTCCATTTTTTGTCTTCTTTGGGTGGCTTTCGGACAAGATCGGCCGAAAGGTCATCATCATGCTTGGCTGCCTGCTGGCGGTCCTCACCTATTACCCCACCGGCATCCTGAAACACATTCCGGGCGGCGAAGCCCTAAGCTATCCCGGAATTTTCGAATTGCTGACCGAAACAGCCAATCCGCAGCTTGCAGCCGCCATCCAAAAAACGCCTGTAACAGTTATCGCCGACCCAGGTGAATGCCGCCTGCAGTTCGATCCCGTGGGCAAGTCGAAGTTTACCGCTCCCTGCGATGTCGCCAAAGCGGCGCTTGTCAAAGCGGGCGTTCCGTACAGGAACGAGGCCGGGCCTGCGGGCTCCGCGCAAATCAGGATCGGCGATCGGATCATTCAGTCCTATGACGCGGCTTCTCCCAACGCGGAGACGGAAAGCGCCCGCTTCGCACAGGAATTTGGCGCGGCGCTCGCGGCTAGGGGTTATCCCGAGAAGTCATCGCTCCAGGGGGTCGATTGGCGGGTCGTCGCACTCCTTACGATCCTCGTCCTGTACGTCACCATGGTTTACGGCCCCATCGCAGCCATGCTCGTGGAACTTTTCCCGACTCGCATCCGCTATACCGCCCTGTCGCTGCCCTACCATATCGGCAATGGCTGGTTTGGCGGGTTCCTGCCTATCACAGCCTTTGCCATCGTGGCGGCGACGGGCAACATCTATGCTGGCCTCATGTATCCGATCATCGTCGCGGCCATGACCTTTATCCTCGGCGTGCTCTTCATTCGAGAAACGCGCGGCCGCGATATCATTAACTAATAAGCCTAAGTAACCTCCCTTAAGACTTGGCCGGGATTTCCCGGCCTTTCTTTTTCGGAGTCGGGCGACAACGCATGTCTCGGTTTGCGCGGTCTAAAAAAACTGATAGTCTGTGAGGTTAGCGGGGCGGGGGCGTGCGAATCCTGCGGATAAGATCCCGACGGGAGGTCGAGTTTGAGCACCGGAGAGCGGAGGGTTGCTGCGAGAGACGGCGCTGGCTTAGCTTCAGCTACCCTTGACGGCCCCGCCAATTCCGGGTTCAGCTCAAGAGCCCCGGGGACCTGCGAGCCTCACCGTGCAGCCATTCCTCCGATCAAAGTGACCGCGACTTGCCGCAATGGAGCGGCTCCCGCACGGCCTGGAAATGGTACGGCCGCTGTCTCCGGCGCCATTTACGGCGCTCTCGACCTTGGAACCAACAACTGCCGCCTACTGGTGGCTCGCCCCTCGCGGCGCGGCTTCTTCGTCATCGACGCCTTCTCCCGAATCATTAAGCTCGGCGAGGGTGTGAGCCATTCCGGCCTCCTCTCGGAGGATGCGATTTCGCGCACGATCGACGCCTTGAAGGTTTGTGCCGCCAAGATGGCGCGAAGAGCCGTAACCCGCTCCCGCCTGGTTGCGACGGAAGCCTGCCGCATTGCAAAAAACGGACCCGACTTCATCGCCCGCGTTAAGCGCGAAACGGGGCTTTCGCTTGAAATCATCGGGCGCGAGACCGAGGCTCGCCTTGCGGTTTCGGGGTGCGCATCTCTCATCGACAAGCAAAGCGACTACGCATTGATCTTCGATATTGGCGGCGGTTCGTCCGAATTCGTCTGGCTCAATCTCAAGCATGGCCGCCGCTCGAAGCGAATTTCCATCGAAGATCGCCTGAAAATCCAGGACTGCATCGAAGCCTGGACCTCGCTGCCGTTTGGCGTCGTGACACTGGCCGAGCGCTTCGGCAGCAACCGGGCGGAGGGCTTTCAGTTCGAGGACATGGTCGGCTTCGTCCAGGACAGGCTCAGGCCCTTCAGCGAAGCCAACGGCATTAGCCGGAAAGTCGCGCGGGAAGGCACACACCTTCTTGGCACTTCGGGCACCGTCACGACCATCGCGGGGGTGTATCTCGGCCTCTCGGAATACCATCGCGCGAAGGTGGATGGATGCTGGCTGTCCACGGACAGCATCCGGGATGTTACGAAGCGCATCGCCGCCATGAACTGGGAAGAGCGCGCGGCGCAGCCTTGCATCGGCGCGGAAAGAGCCGACCTCATCCTTGCCGGTTGCGCCATCATGGAAGCTATGCTGAGAGTTTGGCCGGTGAAAACCCTTCGAGTCGCCGACCGCGGCCTTCGGGAGGGCATTCTCGCAACATTGATCGCCGAAGACGCTATGCACCAGCGCGCTGCGACCGCCATCCACAGCCCATCATTCCTTCATGACCAAGCAAGAACCAAATCGGGACCGGTCTTTTAAGATCAAACTGAAGAAGTCTCGCGGCCGCACGACCTCCTCCAGGCAATGGCTGGAGCGGCAGCTGAACGATCCTTATGTGGCTGCTGCGAAGCGGGACGGCTATCGCAGTCGCGCGGCCTATAAGCTTGAAGAGATCGCGGACAAATATAGGCTTCTGAAGCCCGGCGATGTGGTTGTCGATCTCGGAGCGGCTCCAGGCGGCTGGAGCCAGATCGCCGCAAAGCGCGTTCAGTCCGCCGAAGGCAGAGGCGCGGTCGTGGCGCTCGATATTCTTCCCTTCGATGCGATCCCCGGCGTGATCATTCTGCAGCAGGATTTCAGCGAGGCGGGAGCGGACGAGAAACTGCTCGCTGCGCTGGCGGGCCGAAGACCCAACGCGGTCCTGTCCGACATGGCGGCCCCCACAACCGGCCACCGTCAAACCGACCATCTTCGCATCATGGGCCTCGCGGAAGAGGCGGTCGCGTTCGTCATCCAGGTTCTTGCGCCGGGCGGAGCCTTCCTGGCGAAGGTCTTCCAGGGAGGGAGCGAGAAGAGCCTGCTCGACATTCTGAAGCGCAGTTTCGCGACCGTGCGGCACGTCAAGCCAAAGGCAAGCCGGGCAGAATCGCCCGAGCTTTACGTCCTGGCGACAGGATTCCGGGGAAGCGCAGCCAGCGCCGAGCAGAGTGTTACAGGGGAATAACGGTCGTACGTCCAGGCGGGACAAGCCTCGGCCGACCAGCAATCGCCGGCTTTCGGCTTCGACGAAGCCGTGCCATGCGCAGCGGCCGGAAATGCGGCCTCCTGTCACCTCTTGTGGCCGGAACAGCGCTCGGCAGGCCGTGTTGTGCAACGCATGCCCGATCTCTCAATTGCGCTTATCGTAACTGCAATCGTCCTTCTGGCCGCTGCAGTTCTCTCCCTCACATTGGCACGCCAGGCAGAGGCGCAGCACCCGTCCTCCGGCCGGTTCCTGACCGTCAACGACGTCCGCCTCCATTATCGAGACAGCGGAGGAAAGGGCGTGCCCGTCGTTCTGCTCCACGGCAACACGGTGACATTCGAGGACTGGCAGCTGAGCGGCGTCAGCGCCAAGGCTGAACGGCGCTATCGGGTTATTGCGTTTGACCGGCCGGGTTTCGGTTACAGCCAGCGCCCGCGCCTGAAACTCTGGACGCCGGGCGCCCAGGCGGACCTTATCCATGAGGCGCTGGCGTCCCTTGGGATCACGCGGGCGATCGTCGTAGGCCATTCGTTCGGCGCTCTCGTCGCGGTGGCCCTCGCCGTCCGCCATCCCCGCCTGGTCCAGGGCCTCGTGGCCGCGTCGGGCTATTACTTTCCGACCTTCCGGCTGGATGCCTTGATGGTGGCGCCCCAGGCTCTTCCTGTTGTGGGTGATTTGTTTCGCTATACGCTTTCGCCTCTGATGGGGCGTGTCTTCGCTCCTTTGATGATGAGGGTGATGTTCGCGCCCCAGCAGTTGCCGCCGCGGTTCGTGCCCACGTTCCTGGGGCTTTCAATCAGGCCCTGGCAGATTCGGGCGACGGTGGCTGATGGGTCCTACATGGTTCCGGCGGCGATGTCCCTTTCGGGCCGCTATCGCGAAATCGGGGCGCCGACTCGGATCATCGCCGGAAACAGCGACAAGATCGTTAGTCCGAGTAATCAGTCGGATCGGCTGCATGGCGTCATCCGGCAGAGCAGATTGCGCATTCTCCCTGAAGCCGGGCACATGGTCCATTATGCAATGCGCGACGCAATCACGGAAGCGATTGACGAAGTCGCCAGCGCACCCGCATCCTCTGCAGTTTCATAACGCTGTGCGTCGCGGATCGAGGCCCGCCTTTGAGGTGCGGAAGACGCAAACTTTTGTTCAGCGCTGCGGATCGGGCTGGGGCACCGTGTCAAGAGGCGTCGCTGCGTCGCGCGGCGTGGGTGAGGCGGAAACCGGCTGGCCGGGCGCGTTCTGCACAGCCTGCGAAATCCGCCGCGCGAAAGCCGCGTCGGATTTGCCCGTGGCATCGGCCCGTTTCGACAGTTTCAGCGCCTTTTCGGACTCTGCGATTTGTTCGGGCGAATATTCGCTCGCCTTGCACGAGCAGCCTCTGATGTAAACCTTCCGGTTCCGGAAGGCAAAAGGCATCGAGGCATAGGGCCTCCCGTTCAGGGAAACCATCTGGTCGACATCCTGATCGGCTCGATGGTAGAACAATTCGGCCGGAGAGGCGCACAGCGAGTGGCACTTCTCTTCGTCTGCCTGAAACTGACCTTCCGAGGTGTAGTTGCTGACCGGAAAATAGAAGCCGTCGCATTCGCGAACGCACCATGTCCGGTAAGAGGATGAACCTCCGCCATATCCCGGCGGAGGTGACGGCGCAAAGGGCGATGACGACAGTGGCTCGTCCGGGGAATTTTCCTCATTGGTGAAGAAGGAGAAGATCGACGAGCTGCGGCTGCGGCGCTGCCCCTCATATTCGTGTGCATATTGTTCGCCACAATGATTGCGCGCAAGTTCCGCGACAATGTCGTCCCGTCTCCCGCGCGGTGAGCTTCCACGCATCGCGGCGTCGCGCTGGGCTTTCAGTTGCGCGAGCTGGGCCTTGGCGGCTTGCACCTGCCGGTCCAGATCGACGCATCGCGGCGACCGGCGAAGCGACCGCCCGAACAGGAACATATCCTCGTAGCAGTCGGAGCGTTCCGCATCGGACTGCGCACGATGGAACTGCGCGTCCGCCTGCCGCATGTCATCTTCAATGCGGGGGAGCTGATCCTGCCCCGCATTGGACGAGCCGTTTGTCAGCTGAGCTTCCAACTCGTGGCAGCGAGGGTTCATGGAACCGAAGCTTGGCGAGGGTTCGCGCGGACCGCCGTAGGCGGGCTGGCCATAGACGGGACGAGGCGGAGGCTGGTCGTAGGGGGACGGACCATCGCCGCCGCCCCATGGGGGGCCGCCACCCCAACCCCAGCCTTGTGCGCCGGCGTCATTTGCCATGGCGGCAAAGACAGCGAGGACGCAAACGACGCTAAAACCGCGAAGAAAAACTTTCATGTCACCGCCGCCGATCAAGGACTGCCTCCCTAGCTTGCGCAACCGCGGGAATCGTTTCAACCCAATGCCCCTGAAGCATGCCTTCATCATCGAAACTATTTTTATCGAGTCGCGCGCCATCCGCCTTGACCTTCAACAAATTTACGGCAATGGTCGGGCGATGAGGCAAAAAGTTTCACGCATCTCCCGGTGCATTATTAACGCGAGCTAACACAGACGCTGGCGCGGTGAAACCTTTGTTTGAACGACAAGCCCGCCAGCAGAGGCAGGGCTTATGGTGCTTAAGCTTTATAATACGCGGACCCGACGCAAAGAGGTTTTCGAGCCTCTCGATCCAAAGGCTGTGCGCATGTATGTGTGCGGGCCGACGGTCTATGACTTTGCCCATATTGGCAATGCGCGCCCCGTGATTGTATTCGACATGCTGTTCCGGCTTTTGCGCTGCCTCTATGGGGCGGAACACGTCATCTATGTCCGAAACATTACCGACGTCGACGATAAGATCAACGCTCGGGCCGCCGAGGAAGGCGTGTCCATTCGCGAGCTGACCGGGCGCACCGCCGCGCAGTTTCATGCAGATGTTGCGGCCCTTGGCGCGCTGCCGCCGACCATCGAGCCGCGCGCGACGGAGCACATCCCGGAAATGATCGCGATGATACAGCGGCTTATCGAACGCGGGCACGCTTACGCCGCGGAAGGCCACGTGCTCTTCAACGTGCCGTCCGATCCGCATTACGGGGAGTTGGCTCGCCGCTCGACCGACGAAATGCGCGCGGGCGCCCGCGTCGAGATTGCGCCTTATAAGCGCGATCCCATGGATTTCGTGCTTTGGAAGCCGAGCGTTGGCTCCGAACCCGGCTGGGACAGCCCTTGGGGCTATGGCCGTCCTGGCTGGCATCTCGAATGCTCGGCCATGTCGGAAAAGCATCTCGGCAAGGTCTTCGACATTCACGGCGGCGGCATCGATCTCCTCTTCCCGCACCATGAGAATGAGGTGGCGCAATCGACGTGCGCACATGGCACAGAGATCATGGCCAATGTCTGGATGCATAACGGGCATCTTCAGGTTGAGGGTCAGAAGATGTCGAAGTCGCTCGGCAATTTCATCACTATGCATGACCTTCTGACCAATTGGCATGGCTTGGGCTGGCCCGGCGAGGCATTGCGTTTCAATATGTTGCGCACCCATTACCGGCAGCCCTTGGATTGGACGTATGAGGGTTTGGATGAAGCCCATAAAACGCTGTGGGACTGGTACGGCACACTAGAGACAGTGGCTCCTGCGCCCGAGGCGCCAATGGAGGTGCTGAACGCGCTCGGCGACGATCTGAACACGCCTGAAATGATCGCGGCGTTTCATAAGCTCTTCCGCGAAAAGCGGTTTGCGGAGTTGAGATCGGCTCTGAATTTGGTGGGGCTCTCGGGCCAGAGACAAAACATAGCAAGGCTCGCTGCTGGCGCCGGTAGTGCTCATATCGGTACAGAGTCCTCGGGCGCGGGTGGCGCTGCCGAAATTGAAGGCTTAATCGCGAGTCGGCTGGCGGCGCGGAAAGCGAGGAACTGGGCGGAGGCCGATCGCATTCGCGGCGAACTTACCGCCATGGGTATTTCGCTGAAAGACGCGAAGAACCCCGTTACGGGCGCAATCGAAACCACCTGGGAAATCGCCCGATGAACGGTGAGAGCGAGGTCAAACCGTCTCCCGCAAGGGGAGGGGGTTAGTTGATCCGGCGCTAAGGTGATTGCTTACAACGGACGAGTTATGAAAAGAAAGCGGTTGTACCTGTTCGACACCACGCTGCGCGATGGGGCGCAAACCCTTGGCGTAGACTTCTCGGTGGAAGACAAGCTCTTGATTGCGCATCGTCTCGACGCCCTCGGCATCGACTACATCGAGGGCGGCTATCCCGGCGCGAACCCGGTTGACACCGCCTTCTTCGATGCGCCTCCACGCCTGCGGCAGGCAAAGCTTGCGGCCTTCGGCATGACGAAGCGCGTGGGCCGCTCGGTGTCGAACGATCCCGGGTTCCAGGCTGTCGTCCAGGCGAAGGCGGATGCGATCGTGCTCGTCGCCAAGTCCTGGGACTATCACGTGGACGTCGCGCTTGGCATCACCAACGACGAAAACCTCGGCGCCATCCGCGAGTCGGTCGAGGTGATCCTCGCTCAGGAAAAGGAGCCGATTATCGACTGCGAGCATTTCTTCGACGGCTACAAGGCGAACCCGGCCTACGCTCTTTCTTGCGCAAGGACCGCTTACCAGGCCGGAGCGCGCTGGGTGGTTCTTTGCGATACGAATGGCGGAACGCTGCCGCATGAGGTCGAGGAGATCGTTACGGCGGTCGCGCGCGAAATCCCGTCCGAGGTCATCGGCATCCACGCCCACAACGACACGGAAAACGGCGTCGCCAACACGCTTGCGGCGGTGCGTGCGGGCGCTTGCCACCTCCACGGTACGCTGAACGGCCTGGGCGAACGCTGCGGCAACGCCAACCTGACGTCCATCATCCCGACGCTGCTCCTGAAAGAGGAATATGCGTCGAAGTTCGAAACAGGCGTTACGCCCGCCGCGCTACGGACGCTGAGGGCGGTCTCGCGGCAGCTGGATGAGATTTTGAACCGGCAGCCGGACAGGCACGCACCCTATGTCGGGGAAGCCGCCTTCGCGCACAAGGGCGGCATTCACGCGTCGGCCGTCGCCAAAGACCCGCGCTGCTACGAGCACGTGCCGCCGGAAAGCGTTGGCAATGTGCGCAAGCTCCTCGTGTCAAACCAGGCCGGCCGCTCGAACATCCTGGCGGAATTGGCCCGCATCGGCATGGAGGCCGACAAGGACGATCCGCGGCTTGGCGCCCTTCTCGATCAGGTGAAAACGAAGGAAGCGCAAGGCTACGCCTATGAAGCCGCCGACGCCTCCTTCGAGCTTCTGGCGCGCCGCGCCCTCGGCGAGGTGCCGGACTTCTTCGATGTGGAGCGGTTCCGCGTGCTGGTGGAGCGCAGGCACAATGCGAGCGGCGATCTCGTCACGGTCTCCGAGGCCATCGTGAAGGTCCACATCGGGGACCAGCTCATGCTGAACGCGGGCGAAGGAAACGGCCCCGTGCACGCGCTCGATCAGGCGCTGCGCAAGGATCTCGGGATTTACCAGCCCCACATCGAGAATGTGGAATTGGTGGATTTCAAGGTGCGTATCCTCACGGCGGGCACCGACGCCGTGACGCGCGTCCTCATCGAGAGCCATGATCGGAAGTCGGGGCGCCGATGGTTTACCGTCGGCGTTTCGCCGAACATCGTTGATGCCTCCTTCGAGGCGCTCATCGATTCCATCGTCTTTAAACTGTTCAAGGACGGCGTTGCTCCGGCTCCGGCAGCGGCCGCCTGACGCACGTCACTCGTAAAGCTGGAGGCAAGTTCGCGAACCTTTACCGCAAGCGCTCACTTGAACTTGCCTCGGTAGGCTGTCTGAGAGCCAGCAAGCCGATCCACGTCTTATCCGGGAGGCGTCGCGTCGCTTAAAATCCGGTAAAAATTGGTTTTGTTTTGTAAAACGGCCCGTAAGTAAGCATATAAGTATCTCTTTCGAAGCCTTGATTTTACGGCGCCGCCATCCCCGCGATTTTGTAAAATTGCTTCATGTTGCGCTATTCCGCTTTTTACCGAAATAAAATTTCACAAAACCAAGGGTTAATTTTGCGTCAACGAAAGGTTGACGCGATTTCGATCAGCTTTTGTCATTTCGGCTTTTCCTCATCATTGCGGACCCACTCCGCGAGCTGGTAAAAGCGTTCTTCGATGTAGGTTCGAAGGCTCTCATCGGCGACGGTCGACTTAAGGGCTTCCCGCATGCACCGCATCCAGGCGTCCCGCTCTTGTGGTCCGATATCCATGCCTGCGTGGCGGCCCTTCAAAGCGGGATTGCCACGCGTTTCGGAGAACTGGGGACCGCCGAGCAATTCGCTGAAATAGCGCTTCATGACAGATTTTGTCTTGGCGAGATCGTCCGCATGCATCTCGCGGAGCCTCCGGGCTTCCGGCAAGGTCTCCATCCGAGCGAAAAACTCTTCCACGATTTTGTCGACGGCTGGCGCGCCGCCAATTTTCGAGAAATATGTCATTGTAAGGCTCGTCTCAGCGATTGAGGGGTTACTAGCAACATCCGTACCAAATGGCTCAACGCGAGCTGTGACGCAAGTTTTGCTAAGACGAACGCGACGAAAAGGAACCAGCTCTCACGCCGATAGCCAGCGTCATCCCATGCGCGATGCATGAAATGACGCTGTCGCTGTCCCTAGCTCGCCTTGGTTACTGGCGGTATGGTCCAGCTCCCATCGAGGATCGATGGGTCGTTTTCGTTCGGCCAGTACATGCGCAGCATCAGATAGAATTTTCCGTCTGGAGCAGGCAGCCAGTTCGATTCCTTGTCTGCGCCCGGCGAGTCTTTCTGGACATAGATATCGACCGATCCGTCGGGGTTCGCCTTCAAGTTTTGCCGAGGGCTGATCGAATAGCGATTGATCGGGTTTGTGACGAAGAAATATTGCTCGTTATACATGGTAACCGACCAGAAGCCTTCCACGGGCGGGGTCTGGCCTTTTTCGAAGCGCATGACGTATTTGTTCGCCCCATCATACGCCCTGCCGTTCGCATCCTTGAGCGATGTTGGATAGACGGCATCCTGGGGACGGTTCGCGCCAAGACCGATCGCCGTGACAAGGGCACGCATTAAGTAATCGGTTCCGTAAATCCCGGTCTTGGTGGTGAAGCCCCAGCCATTGATATGCTGTACCGCCGGGTTGATCTTGAACTGGAGCATGATCCGGTCGAAGCCGATTTGCGGGATGCGCTTGACAAAATCCGCATTGAACTTGCTCTTGTCGAAGTCCTGACCTGGAACGAGCCCGATCTTGGCGAACCGCGCGAGCGCCGGCGCATCGGCGGCGGCTGGGGGATTGGTCTTCATCAGTTCGGCGAGAAGCGTGAAATATTCGATCGCGTCCAGCTTGTTGACCTGATCGCGCACCGGCGTCTCCATATCGATGGAGGTATCGGCCTTCCCGGGAGGCGGCGTGTAAGGCTTGCCGTAGTTACTGAGCGGGACCAGCTTGATCTCATCCTGGAGCGCGTGAACGGCTTTGTAATCTTCCGGCGTGCCGGTGCAGTAGATGCGGCCAAGCAGCCAAACCAGGCTCGTCGGCGATTTGTACTGCTTCACGCCATCGGGAAGCGTCCCTGACCACCCAGGCCCCGTGATGGCATAGGTTTGCGCTCCGGTTCCCGTGGTCCGCTTGCCGGGCGCCTGGAAGACGGTGGTCCATCCGTCGAGCATCGGCATCAGGAAATAACGGCCGTTCATATCGGGAAGGCTTAAGACCCACGGCTCCTTGCCGACATCGAAAAATGCGGTGGTGTAAAGAGTGTCTGCGTTCGGAGCGGTGACGTCGCGGAAAGAAGCATCGGGATATTGCCGCAGCCTGATAAGCTGCCCCATGGGCGCTCTGGTCCCCTTCGGTTCGGCGACATTCGTCATTACGCGGCGGGTCATTTCCATGGTCACGAGCGGATAGCCGTAGATGTAGGCGTCGGTCGCGATCCAAAAGTCTTCAAGCCCCTCGCCGATCCCTTCGAGCCACTGCGCAAATTCGGCTCGGGCGATTGACGTCAATGCTGCGCTTCCAAGCAAGCTAACGCCACCAATGGCCGCGATCCTCCGGGTGATTTTCATGATGAACTCCCTCAATGCGTTTCAATAACGTAATGACTAAGCGTTTGATTGTCTTTTATCTCAACCACACTTTAGTTGAACGTATGCGGAGCATGCTCATGTGGGGAGCTGCGTTCTCAATTCCACCGTCCATTCGTTGGTCAAGCCGCGAATGCCTGGCTTTAGCTGGATGCTGAAAAAGGCGGAAATCCCGGGCTTCATCCTTCGACAGGCTCAGGATGAGGCCCTGCGATTTCAACGGCTTGGACCTCATGGTGAGCTTGTCGAACCATGAGCTTGTCGCGGTTCGGCGGGCTCACCGTGAGGCCATGGGCTCATCGTTCCCTCAGGGTCTTTAGATTGAAATGTGTTTGCGCTGCCATGTTCGCGGATCGAGGTCCAGGCGGGAAATCCGAACGTTGACCGCCTGGACACAGCCGTCGCTTTAAGCCGTGGCGCTCTTTCGGGCGAGGAACTGCTCGTAGGCGCCGATTGCGTCGGCGGCATACATCAGCGATGGGCCGCCGCCCATGTACACCGCCATGCCGAGCGTCTCTTCCACTTCCTGGCGGGAGGCTCCAAGCCGGATCAAAGCCTCGGTATGGAAGCCGATGCAGCCGTCGCAATGCGCGGCCACGCCGAGCGCAAGGGCGATAAGCTCCTTCGTTTTCTTGTCGAGCGCTCCATCGCGCGAGGCGGCCTGCGCCATCGCCGAAAAGCCCGCCATGGTGTCGGGGATATCCTTCCTAAGCGTCTTGAGGTTGGCCGAAATGTCCCGGGTGATTTCGATATAGTTCTTTTCCACGAAGGCCTCCTCAGCGATTGCATCTGCTCTTGCGTATATTAGTTGTATCTAATATATTGTCAACATGCAAAGAAGCAGGCTTCCCGTCTCGGTTGAAATGCAGAGCCATGCCGCAGAAGCGGCGGCGATGCTGAAGGAATTGGCGAATCCCTCGCGGCTGCTCATCCTGTGCCAGCTTATCGACGGAGAGAAATCGGTCGGGGAGCTATGCCGGGCCATTGACCTGTCTCAATCCGCGGTGTCCCAGCACTTGGCGAGGTTGCGCGAAGCGCGCTTGGTTGATACAGAAAAAAGAGGGCAGATGGTTTACTACCGTCTCTGCAACATGGAGGCCCATGCGCTGTTATCAACGCTCTATCTTATCTATTGCAAGCGCTGAGTGTATTAGATAATACAAATATGAGGGATTAGCCGTGACGATTGAAAACATTGATGCCGCAACGCTGAGAAAATGGCAAGAGGCTGATAAGGCCGTGATTGTGGATGTGCGCGAGCCAACGGAGTACGACGCCGAGCATATCGAGGGGGCCGCGCTCGTCCCGCTTGGCCGGCTTCGCCGCGCCGCGCTCCCAGAGCATTCGGGCCGCAAACTTGTCGTCATGTGCCGCATGGGCGGGCGCGGGCAGGCGGCCTGCCAAAGGCTTCGCGCAGAGATGTCCCCGCAGGAGACGATTTATCATCTGGAAGGCGGCCTCGTCGCCTGGAAAGGGGCTGGATTTCCAGTCGCAAGCAAGGGCCATCGGGCCGCTCCCTTAAAATCGGCCGCAGCCGCCCGCTCTTCGAGATGGCGCGGCCTGTTCCGCAGGCTGTTTGCAAAGCAGGCGTGATCCCATGCTGGAGCGCCCGCCTTTATGCGATCCCGGCTCGCGCTTTGCTTGGCCGGGATGACAACCCATCGGGGAGACTGCTACGTTCGCTTATTCCTTGCGCGTCTCGACCTTGTCGGCGTCGATCGTGTATCCGGTCTCGGCAAGTCCCGTATATTGCGACGCAACTTTGAGCGTTCCTGTGACATAGACCGGGTCGAACGATCCGGCGACATCGAAGCCCTTCGCCGTTTTCACATAGATGATCTGGTTCGGCGGGGGAGGGGGAACGTGGATGCATGCCCCGACAAAGGGGACGAGGAGGAATTCCTTGACGCTCGTCGCCTCGAAGTCGAGCGGTACGACGTAGCCGCCAATCCGCACGCGCTTGCCGTCCAGGTCTGTCACGACCGCGGGTAAGCCGCCAGCGCCCGCCTGAAGGCGGCGCTCGGACATCCAGCGCCTGTCATCGACAGTAGGCGGAGGAGGGGGCTCGCTTCCGCCCGCGCCCGCGAAGGGCGTCGCGCCCGACAGGAAGCTTTTCGCCTTCATGGTTTGAACTTGCGCTGGCGCTGCGGGAACGAGCTTGCCCCAAGCCAGCTCCATCGGAGGCTCGCTTTCCGCGGCGACGCCTGGCGTAGCCGCCATGAAAAAGCAAAGAGCGGAGGCGTAAAGGATGCGAGTCATCTCAAACGTTCCGTCAGGTTCGGACGGTCATGCCGTCCGCCAAAGAAAGGCGATAAGCCCTGAGAGCTGGGAGCAGCCCGGCGACAAATCCAGCCGCCACGATGGCCGCCAGGACAGTGAGTTGATCCCATGTCGGGGGATCGATCGCAATATGGAGGCCGTAAGTGCGGTCGATGAATGGCTGGAGCACAATCAAGGCGACATAAAGAAGAACGGTTCCTAACGCGACCCCACAAAACGTAAGGACGCCAGCCTCCGTGACAAGTAGGGAGAGGATGGTAAGAGGCCGCGCGCCGACCGAGCGCAGGATCGCCATCTCGCGGCGACGCTCGTTCAGCGTTGTGAGGATCATGGTCACCATGCCGAGAAGCGCGGTCACCACCACCATGCCCGAGACCGCCGACAAGGCGGTTTCCGCCGTTCCGACCAGCCCCCAAAGCTCCTGAAGCGCCGCGCCCGGGAGGATGGCGGACAAAGGCTCCTCGGGATATTCGTTGATCGCGCGCTGGAGCCGGAACGCGGCGAGCTTCGACTTCAGCCCGATGAACGCCGCCGTGATCGCCTTCGGCTCGAGGTTCATCTTGCGCGCCTCCTCGGCGGAGACGCTTTGGCCGGGAATGCGCGCGCCGCTCTGCCAGTCGACATGGATCGCTTCGATGGCGGGGAGGCTGACATGAACCGTGCGGTCAACGGGCGTGCCGGTCTTGGCGAGGACGCCTGAAACGCGGAACGGCTTGTCGTCGTGCTCGACGAACGAGACGGAGCCAAGGCCGTGGGCCACAATGATTTTGTCGCCGGTCTTGTAGCCGAGTTCGGCGGCGACATCCGCCCCGATCACGGCGTCGAAGAGATCGCTGAAGGGCGCTCCTGAAGCGAATTCGAGCGGCCGGCCATGCCGGTAATGGTAGAGCTTGAAGTAATCGGGCGTGGTCCCCATCACGCGAAAGCCGTGGTGACTATCGCCGAGCGAAATCGGAATGATCCAGGCGATGTCGGGACGCGCCGCGATGTCCTGATAGGTCTTCCAGGTGATGTTGTTGGTCGCGTTGCCTATGCGGAAGACGGAATAGAGCAGCAGGTTGAGGTTTCCGCTGCGCGCGCCCACGATGAGGTCGGTTCCGGAGATCGTGTCGGCGAAACTCTGCCGGGCTCCGGTGCGCACCTTTTCGACGCCAAGAAGCAACATCACGCTCAAAGCTATGGAGAAGATAGTGAGAAGCGCCGTCAGCCAGCGGTTGGCGAGCGATTGCAGCGCGAGGCGGACAATGAACATGCTCCTTCCACCTCACCCCCGCCCCTCTCCCGCCAGGGG
>JBAVVQ010000022.1:0-10742 GCA_049697375.1 Rhodomicrobium sp. | reverse complement strand
GAGGTTGACCTCAGCCAAGTGCAAATCGAGCACGCGCCGCCGGATGACAAGCTCTATGCCAATCCACTAATCGGGTTCCAGGCGACCGGCGGCTCGACCTCGGTGCGAGCCTACTGGACGCCCTTGCGCCAAGCCGGTGCTGCCGCCCGCAGCCTGCTCGTTGAGGCTGCGGCGCAGGCCTGGGGAGCCGATCCCGCATCTTGCCACGCCGAAAAAGGGGAAGTGATCCACGGCCCAACTGGCCGCAAGCTCGCCTATGGAGCCCTCGCCGATAAGGCGGCAACACTTCCGGCACCCACTCCTGACAAAATCGTGCTCAAAGATCCGAAGGACTTCAAGCTGATCGGTAAGCCCGCCAAACGGGTCGACTCACCCGCCAAGGTGGACGGGTCGGCGCAATATGGCATCGATGTTAAGCTGCCTGGACTGAAGATCGCCGCCATTGCGATTTGCCCGGAGTTCGGCGGCAAACTGAAGAGCATCGAGGAAGCCAAGGCGAAGGCCGTGAAAGGCGTGCGCCAGATTGTCCAGCTTGAGGACGCCGTTGCGGTGGTGGCCGATCACATGGGAGCTGCGAACAAAGGCCTCGCGGCACTTAACGTTGTGTGGGATGCCGGGCCGAATGCCAGGCTCACAACCGCGGATATCGTGCGCGACCTCGATACCGCCTCGCAAAAGCCGGGCGCTGTGGCGCGAAAGGGGGGCAACGTCGAGATGGCCTTCGCCGGGGCGACGAAGAGAATCGATGCCATCTACCAGGCGCCATTTCTTGCTCACGCCGCGATGGAGCCGATGAACTGCACCGTGCATGTCCGCCCCGACGCTTGCGAGGTCTGGGTTGGAACGCAGGTCCTGTCTCGGGCGCAGGCTGCCGCAGCCGAAGTCACCGGCTTGCCAAAGGAGAGGGTCAAGGTTTACAATCACTTGCTCGGAGGAGGATTTGGACGGAGGCTTGATATCGATGGCGTGATCTGGGCCGTGAAGGTTGCTCGGCATGTCGACGGCCCGGTAAAGGTCATCTGGACGCGCGAGGAGGACATCCAGCACGATTTGTACCGCCCCTATTATTACGACCGCCTCTCCGCCGGCCTGGATGAGAAGGGCATGCCCGTTGCCTGGACGGATCGGGTCACAGCGTCCTCGATTTTGGCGCGCTGGGCGCCGCCTCTCTTCAAAAACGGGCTTGACATGGATGCCGTGGACGGGGCGGCGGAGCCGCCCTACGATCTTCCCAACATCCTGGTCGATTATGTCCGCCAGGAGCCGCCCGGTATCCAGACCGCCTGGTGGCGCGGCGTGGGCCCAACGCATAACATCTTTGTTGTGGAGAGTTTCATCGACGAGCTCGCCGCGGCCGCCAACCAAGACCCATTCGAATACCGCCGCGCTCTCCTCGAAAAATCGCCCCGCGCCAAAAAAGTGCTCGAACTGGCTGCCGAAAAAGCGGGCTGGGCACAGGCGCTTCCCAAGGGCCAGGGCCGCGGCCTGTCGGTTCAGCATGTATTTGGCACCTATCTTTCACAGGTGGCCGAGGTGGAGGTCGCGAAGGACGGCACGGTCCGGGTTAAGCGCGTCGTCTGCGCTGTCGATTGCGGCCACGTTGTGAACCCTGACACGGTCAGGGCGCAAGTGGAAGGCGGCGTGATTTTCGGCATCACCGGCGCACTCTACGGCGAGATCACGCTGAAGGATGGCCGCGTCGAGCAGAGCAATTTCGACAATTATCGGATGCTGCGCATCGATGAGGCGCCCGGGATCGAGGTGCTTATCGTCGAGAGCATGGAGGCCCCGGGCGGCATGGGCGAGCCGGGAACATCCGCAATCGCGCCCGCCGTGGCGAATGCCGTCTTCGCCGCGACGGGCAAGCGCTTGCGCAAGCTGCCGATCGACACGGCCGCGTTGAAGCAGTCTTAAGGCGCGGCTCAGAGACACCAAGCCGGCGAATCGCAAGGCTCCGCTGTTGGCGGAGGCCTTGCACCCCGCGCTGGATTCACCGCGTATTGCTGGCGCTAATCGCTTTGAGTCCACGCATGATGGCTTCACGTTGCAATCTGCACATTCGCTTCCCCGCTTGCAGGAGACTCGACGTTCGCAGCAGCCTTTGGCGGCCTCAAACTGACGTCATGACGCGTTTTCAACGCGCATGACCTCGTTCCGAGGCTTTCAGCTCGGCGCAGACTGTCAGTTGATCAGCTTGGCATTAGCGGCGGCCCGTCGTGCCGCGGCGCCCGCTCGCGCCGTCACCACCCTGTCGGTTCCGGCCGCTCCGGTTACGATAAACATCACCGTCAATGTCGGGAAGTAGAGCAAGCAAGGCAAATCAAGCCGGCTTTCCGTCGTGTAATATGGGTCCGAATCCTCCAAGCGGTCCGAAAGGTCATTCTGGCCATCGCGTGAAGGCTTCGGACGCAAGTTTCGCTGGCGAGCCATCTTTCTGCGAATTGTCTCGCGGGCAGCGTCTGCTATCAGTGGCTGGCTCTTGCATGGTGTTTGCCGTAAGAGCAAAGCTATTCCCGCGAACCATGATCCGCAGCCCATTATGATCCGGCTATCCACCATGCTCGAGGCGCGCGTCTTGCACCACCATCCAAGGATGGGGGTTACGACGCTGTTCCTCGGCAGTTTTGAGCTTCGCGTGCCCAAAGTCGACGCAGAGCCGGGGACGGGCGTTGCGATCGTAATCAATGCCAGCGACGTCTCGATCGCTTTGTCGCGGCCCATGGACATTTCCATCACAAACCGCCTGCCCGGCATCATCATCGAGGTCGAATATCTCGAAGCCCCCTATGCCCGCGTCACCTTTGACCTTGGCTCGTGCCACCTTCATTCACTCGTGACTTGGGAATCCGTGGAGCGGCTTGGGCTTGAGCCGGGATTGAAAGCCTGGGCGATGATCAAGACGGTCGCGATCGAAAGAACGAACCTCGAAGCGGAAGGCCTTCCCGAGCCTCGACCGCCCCTTGGGCGTCCACCGGCTGGCTGAAAGACGCTGTAAGTCGACACCGCCTTCGCTTGCAATGGCAACTCCGTTATATCTGTGCATATATAGGATGAGAGGCCGCAACCCGGGCCTTGCGGGCTTGAACCGAACACAAGGAGCCGCCGTTGTTTTTATGGAATCCAGGCCGTGGAACTTGCGTTCTCGCCGCGGCTCTTATAGCTGGCTTGTCATTCACCGCGGCAAGAACAGCCTCAGCTCTGGACATTGCAGCTTGCGACCAGTTCGCCTGGCCGATCAAGCGCGAGCAGGCGCTGTTTGCCTCCAAGGACCTGCAGCATGTCGCGTCCGGGACCACGCTGGATTCGGTTCGTGACCGTGGCATCGCCCTTGAGCTTCAGCCGCATGACACGGCGCCATATGTTCTCGCGCCAAGCCGGCAGCCGAAAATTGCAAACAGCTCCGGCGGGTTGGTTGTGATTTCCAATGTTTCGAAGGCTGGGTCATATCAGGTTACGGCGTCCGCCGAGGCATGGATCGACGTAATTCAGGACGGCAAATCCCTGGCCTCGACCGCCCATAGCGGCAAGCGCGATTGCCCGGATGTTCGAAAGAGCGTGAGGTTCGATCTTCAAACCGGCGCCGTAACAATTCAGGTCAGCGGGGTTGACTCAAAGCTTATCAAGCTTGCCGTCCTGCCCGCCGAATGAGGCGTCGCCGCGGGTTCTTCGCCTTGGCTAAGAGGCAACAGGAGCGAACCTTGTTTGAATGCAGGGACAACGCCTCGCGCCCCCGGGGTTAGTTAGTCAATGACCGCGAAGTTGCGCCGCAATAGCCCGCACCTCTTCACAGAGGTCTTCTATTTTCTCGGCGACAGACGCCTGATCAGCCGGGAAGCGCTTTAGAGCTTCAGCCACGGTGCGAATCCGTTCCGAAAGATCAGCTAAATCAGCTTTTACTTGCAGTTTTGATCCCATGCCCTGGCTCCGCGCCATTTTTATAGAAAGGATCAGCACGTACCTTACTTATGTGACGCAGAGATAACGCAACCGCCCTCGTTCAGCGCCAGCCTTAACGAACAAGCATCGTAATCACGCTCCACCAGAAGAAGCCTCCGAACAGGAAAACAGAAAGCCAAGCGAGCGTTACGATCCAATCTGGATAAAGCTCATCGTAGGTCTTGGTGATACAGGCCCGATCAACCTCGAAATTATGCTCGTGTCTCATTTGCGCCCTCACAAACTCATGAGGGTGAGTATAAGGGACCAGATCTTGAGAAAGTCACAATCAGAAGTGGCGAATTATACCTTGACGCAACCCACGAAGCGTCACGGCTGGGCCGTAATTCGCACGTCATAGGCGATCGTGGAGGTTACGCCGTCGCCGTAAAACCCGCCTTCCACAGGCATGGTTGCGACCTGATCCGGGGCCGCGCAGAGCGCCACGTGGCCATCCGTGACAGGAAGCCCATGCATCGGGTCGAAGCCTTGCCAGCCCAAGCCGGGGAGGAAGACCTCCGACCAGGAATGCAGGTGACGGCGTCCGTCGGGGGTATCGGCGCGCGCCTGGTATCCACTAACGAACCGGGCGGGGATCCCGAGGCTGCGGGAGGCTTCCATGAAAAGCACGGTCAGATCGCGGCAAGCCCCGCTGCCGCTCGCAAGCGTGTGCGCGGCGGATTGGGCAGCGCCTTCGGGCCGGATGTGGCGGTCCATTCGGGTGAACAGTGTCCGATTGAGGCGCGCGAGGAAGTTGAGAACCTCCTGGCCGCTTTCGCTCGCCAGCCCGGCGGCGAAGGCCCGGACGCTCTCGTCCCGATCTACCGGCGGCAAATAGTCCACCGTCGCATCGCTTATGCCGGAAGCCCAGGGCAGAGGCGGCAGCGCGGAGGAAACCAGCGCCGGCGTGGCGCGCGTTTCCAGCTCGAAACGGCTCTCAATGCCGAGATGCCCGGAAGGATCGCCGAACTCGACCCGTGTGATGGTGTTGCCGTGGCGGTCCGTGACATCCTGGCGGATGGTGGGCGCAGGATCGACGGTCAAGCTGTGCGTCAAGAGAACGGCGTTGTCCGAGCGCGGCGTGAGCCGCAGAACGTGCGGCGCGAAAAGGACCGGCGCCGAATAGCGGTAATGTTTTTCGTGACAGACCGAAAAGCGCATCTCCGACCCTTTGAATGACCGACAGACCCGGGCGGCTATGGTTCCGCGCCAGAGCTTTGTCTGGATCGGTTTTTTTGGAGCGCTGGTCAAGCTGGTATCGGTCATGCCCAATCACAACTGCCAAAGTCCTGCCTGCTGTCCAGGCAGACGGATCGTCGCCGCGTCCGGGCCGCGCCATGATGTTCATTATTTCATGGTTAACGGGAGCGCGCCGGCATTATTTCTGGCCCTAAACTGGTTAATTAGGCGTAAAGGGAGAGCGCCCGCGCGTGAAGGGAGTTTATATAAGCTATTGAAAATATTGAGTAATTATCAGGGTTAATGAGTTATATTTTTGGACGCAACTGGGCTCGCAAAAGTCCGTTAAATATGTTTCGGCTTCTGGGATTAACGTCGGCGCGCAGCCGGAAAAGCTACGGCGCGGGCGCCGCGACGGCGTCGCGTTCGGAATTTTCCCCATATTTATCAAGGGTTCGAGCGGGCTGAAACCGCGTTAACCTGCCGTCAAGGCGATTTCGCCGAAGATCCATCAGAAGAAGGAAAGCGGACAAAAGCGTCAGGGACAAGTTGACAAACGGAGGCCGCAATTCGCAACCAGGCAATCCGTCACGCGACTGCGAGGACACTGTGGATTTGTGCGACCACTGCGGCGCCTTCCCCCACAGCGGCGGCGACCCGCTTCGTCGAACCTGCCCGCACATCGCCGATGGCGAACACGCCAGGGCGGTTCGTCTCCAGCGGCAACGCCAGGCGGGGGCCCGGGCTCGTCCAGTCCGAGCCGTTCGCGCCCGTGACAAGGAACCCCTTACTATCGACCCCCACACAGCCCTTGAGCCAGGAGGCATTCGGGTCGGCGCCGATGAACAAAAAGAGATGTCGAAGCGGACAGGTGTGAGTCGCCCCTGTCGCGCGCTCGCGAAACGTCGCCGCGGTGAGGCCCGTGCCCTCGTCCCCATCGAGCGCGACAACCTCGGTCCCGGTGTGCAGGATAACATTCGGCAACGCCGCGATCCGGTCGATCAGATAACGGGACATGGAAGCGTCCAGGCCTGCGCCGCGCACAATGAGATGCAAGCGCCTGACTTTCGGGGCGAGAAACGCGACCGCTTGCCCGGCCGAATTCCCGCCGCCGACAAGCGCCACCTCCTCGCCTTCGCAAAGCTTCGCCTCCACCGGGGACGCCCAGTAAGAAATGCCCCAGCCTTCGAAAACCGAAAGGTTCTCGATAGGAGGGCGGCGGTAGCGCGCGCCTGAGGCGACAACAATGGTGCGTGACTGAACCGAACTACCATTGTTAAGCTCAAGGCGCATGGGCTCGCCGGACGGACGGCTACAATCCAGTCGCGAGACCTTGAGCGGAATGGCGATTTCAACACCGAATTTTAGGGCCTGATTGAACGCGCGCCCGGCGAGCGCCATGCCTGAAATGCCGCTTGGAAAGCCAAGATAGTTTTCGATGCGCGCCGAGGCTCCCGCCTGTCCCCCGAAAGCACGCTCGTCGAGCACGAGCGCCGAAAGCCCTTCCGATGCGGCATAGACCGCGGCGGCGAGCCCGGCCGGTCCTGCGCCGACAATCGCCACGTCATAGACCCGCTCGGGGTCGAGCTTGGGCGTCAGGCCGAGGCAGACGCCAGCTTCGGCCAGGCTGGGGCGCTTCAGCACGCTTCCGTTCGGGCAGATCATCACCGGAAGTTCTTGAGGGAGCACGCCAAGGCGTTCGAGAACGGCGCGGCCTTCCGCATCGCTGTCGGAATCAAGCATTGTATAGGGATAGCCGTTCCGCCCCAGGAAGCCTTGCAGGCTTACCAATTCAGGGCTACCCGGATGGCCAACGAGGACCGACCCGACACCGCCCTCTTCGATGAGGCCCACGCGCCGCAAGATGAAGGCGCGCATAACGATCTCTCCCAATTCGGCCGAGCCGATCATCAACGCCCGCACATGCGCCGCGTCGAACGGAATAGACGTGCAGCCCTCCTTACCGGCGCAGGCGGCAGCGAGCGTCTCCCGGCCGGCAAGCTGGCTAATTTCGCCGGAAAACTGGCCAACGTTATGAGTGACGATCGGCGCCTCGTGCCGAAGCCCATCACGGCGCACCACATCGAGGGAGCCTTTCAAGACGAGCCACATGGGCACATCGCGCTGCCCCACATCAAAGACGATCTCGCCCGGAGCAAACGCCCTCGCGGGGCCGCTCGCGAACCTCCTGGCTGTCTCGACCTGGCTTGCGTCAAGCACAGGAAAGAGCTGGTGGCTTCGGGTCTTGATCAGGCTCATCGCGATTCTCGCTCCTCCAGTTCACTGCGCCGACTCGAGAGGTTGGCCTTTGCGCAAACCTAAGTGCGCCGGGTCATGTGCCAAGACCCCTTTAGGAGATTATTCACGATACCAGGGAAGTCAGCTCGAACCGCGATCACGAAACACCCTCATGGTAGCGATAGATAAAGATCAAATCCCAGGGATATGACAAGAATTTTATTTACCAGTTACGCCCCCTAAAGCAAATTTTACTTTAAGCGTCTGGACCGCTGATTTACGCTTCCGGTGATCTATAAAGGTGTATTCCAGCGGAACCTTAGCTGCGCATCGCAGACCCAACCTGGCTGCTGGCGGTCGCGAGAAACAGAACCCATGGAAACAAGAGCGCACCGGAACAGGCAAACTGAGAAAGCGAGAACAACATGACCTCGAATGATGATCGCGCCTCTGGATACAAACGGCCGGGCGGCCTGACAGACCTTTCGAACGACGCGAGCCGAGACATCAGCGCGGCTCTTCGCGCTTTATTGGCGGATGTCTTCGCTCTTTATATGAAAACCAAGAATTTCCATTGGCATATGAGCGGATCGCATTTTCGCGATTACCACCTCCTTCTCGATGAACAAAGCGACCAGATTTTCGCGATGACCGATCCGATCGCCGAAAGGGCCCGAAAGATCGGAGGGACTACGCTGCGCTCCATCGGGGACATCGCGCGCTTGAAAAGAATCGCCGACAATGATGCGGACTATGTCACGCCGCAGGACATGCTGGCTGAGTTGAGGGACGATAATCTTCGCCTCACATCGGCGATGCGGGAAGTCCACAACACTTGCGACACCTATGGCGACGTTGCGACCGCAAGTCTCCTCGAGGTCTGGATCGATGAAACGGAACGGCGCAGCTGGTTTCTTTATGAGGCGTCCCATCGTCCGCCGGGCTTCAACGAGTGATCTCGATGACAGGAAGCGGTAACGACTCATGAGCAGCTACATCCCGGTCTTTTATGGGTCCTACCGGTCGGATCGGATAGGGATCCGTCTTGCGACCTACATCATGGACGGCTTGGGAAAGCGGGGCGAGAATCCGGAGCTGATCGACGCGAAGGCGGTCGGCCTGCCGATCCTCGACCGCATGTACAAGGAATACCCCAAGGGCGAGGCGCCTCCGGCCATGGAGGAACTGGCGCAGAAAATCCGCGCCGCCGACGCCTTCGTTTTCGTGACCGGCGAATATAATTGGGGTATGCAGCCGGGCCTCAAGAACCTGACCGATCACTACTTGGAAGAGTGGTTCTGGCGTCCGGCGGCTGTCGCAAGTTATTCATCCGGACGGCTCGCCGGAACACGCTCGAATTCGGCCTGGCATCTCACACTCTCGGAGATGGGCATGGTCGTGATTTCAAGCACGATCTCGGTCGCCTCGATTGCGGGGGCGTTAAACCCGCATGGCGAACCTATCGGCGATGGCGGCAAAGCGCTGGAGCAAGCCTTTCCGCGTTTTGCCGACGATCTCGCCTGGTGGACGGAGGCGGCGAAGGCCCAACGCCAGCGAAAAGCGCCGCCCTATTGACGAGGGTCATGCAGCAGCCGTCGGCTTTGTTCGACGAAGCCGCTGCTCCTCCCCCAAGATTACGTTCTGCCGGGCGACTCCTTGCCGAGCTGTTGCGCCGCTGCCTCATCAGCGATGACGACGGCCGCCTCCTGCCGAACTCGCCCGGCCGGAATCGATTGATCGCCATTGATCAGGCGAACGAGCATTCCCGCCTTGTCGCCGCCAGTCACCAGCCAAAGAATGCGCCGGGAACGGTTGAGGATCGGGTAGGTCAAGGTCATTCGCGGATGACCTTGATAGGGGCCGGTCACGGCGACATCGGCATCGGTGATTTCGAGGACAGGGTCGCCGGGCACGAGCGAAGCCGTATGGCCGTCCGGCCCAAGACCAAGGTGAACGAGGTCGAGCACCGGCGGCGAGCCAGCTAGCCTTTGCAACATTTGGTCATACTCGCCAGCCGCCACAGTGAGATCGTGTTCTTCGACGGGCATTGCATAGATGTGATCGGGATGAAGCGGAGCATGGTCGAGCAGGCTTTCGCGCAAATGCGTGAGATTCCGGTCGCGGTCTCCCGAAGGCGCCACCCGTTCGTCAACCTGGACGACGTGGACCTTATCCCACGGCACAACCTCGTCGGCGAGCGCCCGCAGCATCACCCACGGTGTATGCCCACCGCTGAAAGCGACAGCGAACTGCCCGCGCGCAGCGGCGGCCTCCCGAGCTTCAGCTGCAACGAAACGCGCCGCCGCGCGGGCGGCGCTTTCTGGATCAGCAACGACTTCGATTTCCATGAGAGCACTCCCGGGCCGCCGTATATCTCCGCATCAAACCGGGGCGCCGTCAGACCGCCTTCGCCTTGCGGTACCGGTCGATCAGATTATTGGTCGAACTGTCATGAGCGAGCTCTGTTCCGCTCTTGCCTTCCAGTTCTGGGATAATGCGCTGAGCGAGCACCTTGCCGAGTTCGACGCCCCACTGGTCGAATGCGTCGATGTCCCAGATAACGCTCTGGGTGAAGACGTCGTGCTCGTAAAGGGCGATTAGCTTGCCGAGCGCCGCTGGCGTCAACCGGTCCATGAGGATCATGTTCGACGGCCGGTTGCCTTCGAAGGTGCGGTGAGGAACGAGCCAATCCAGTGTCCCTTCGGCTTTCACTTCTTCGCTTGTCTTGCCAAAGGCGAGCGCTTCCGCCTGCGCGAAGACGTTCGCGATCAGCATGGCGTGGTGGCGTCCAAGCGGGTTCAGCGAGTGCTCGAAGGCGATGAAATCGCACGGAATGAGCCGGGTTCCCTGGTGGATCAACTGATAGAACGAGTGCTGACCGTTGGTGCCCGGCTCGCCCCAGTAGATCGGGCCGGTCTGGTAATCAACCTCGACCCCGTCAAGCGTCACATGCTTGCCGTTGCTCTCCATTGTGAGCTGCTGGAGGTAGGCAGGAAAACGCTTCAGGTATTGCTCATAGGGCAGGACCGCGATGGTCTCCGTGCCGAAGAAGTTCGTATACCAGACCGTAAGCAGCGCCATCAGCACGGGCAAATTTTGCGCGAATGGCGCGGTGCGGAAGTGCTCGTCCATCTCATGGAAGCCGTCGAGCAGGGCGCGGAAATTGTCCGGGCCGATGGCCAGCATGGTCGAAAGACCGATCGCGGAATCCATGGAGTAGCGGCCGCCGACCCAGTCCCAGAACTCAAACATATTGGCCGTATCGATGCCGAACTCGGAAACCTTGGAGGCGTTGGTCGACACCGCCACGAAATGCTTGGCGACAGCCTTGGCGTCGCCGCCGAGCCCTTGCAGTAACCAATCCCGCGCGCTGTGCGCGTTGGTCATAG